>NZ_JBSGFQ010000040.1:0-103718 GCF_053603495.1 Nonomuraea sp. NPDC004186
CGGTCAAGAACGACAGCGGCAGGCTGCACGTCTGGAACGGCGAAGGCGCCAACGAGTTCTCCTCAGCCGCCGAACTCGGGCCCGGCTGGGAGCCGCCGGATCATCGGCCGGTTTTCGGCCAGCACGTCGGCCACCAGCTCGCGCACGCCGTGCTCGGCGGCGTCCACGGCGAGGTGCTCCAGCAGGAGCGTGCCCAGGCCGTGCCCGTGCACGGCGTCGTCCAGAAGGATGCCCAGGTCGGCACGGCCGTCCTCGATGGGGATGTACTCGGCTATCGCGACCAGCCGGCCGTGCAGACCGGCCACTCGCGCGCGGCCGTCGTACTTGTCACTGGTGATGCGATCGATGTAGGCGTGCGCGGTGTTGCGTCCGCCGGTGAAGAACCGCAGGTAGGCCGAGCGCTCCGACGAGCGGTCCACCAGCTCGTGCAGAGCCTCGCGATCGGCGGGACGCAGCGGGCGTACATGTGCGATGCCGCCATCACGCAGCAGTACGTCGTATCCGTCAGGCATGCCGGGCTCCCGTTCAGCCGAGTTTTGGCCCTTGAACCTGACGTTTCCGCACGACGGGTGTGCTCGGCAGTGCCGGACGACCTTCTGGCCGGGGACCAAGGTCCCGGCGGGCCGGGTCGCCGGACCCTACGGCGGGTTCCGGGAATGCTCCGACACTGAAGGTGATGACTTCCTGCCCGGGAAAGGGGCCCGAGGACATGGACCACATCGTGCTCGGCTACGACGGCTCGGACTTCTCGATGCAGGCCCTGGACTGGGCGCTGGACGAGGCGGAGCTCCGCAAGCTGCCGTTGACGCTCGCCCACGCCTGGCAGTGGCCGTACGGCGATGCGGAGGAGGAGGCCAAGTCCCACCTGCGTAAGGCGGCCGATCACGTGCTGTGGCACGGCGCCGAGTGCGCCCGCTCGACCAGTTCGGGGGTACAGGTCGAGACCGATCTCTACGAGGGCCCTGCGGCTCAGCGCCTCGTCGAGCTTTCCGGCGATGCCGTGCTCGTCGTGGTGGGCTCCCGCGGGTTGAGCGCGCTGCCCAGGGCCGTCGTGGGCTCGGTGGCCGGATATGTCGCCGCTCATGCCGAGTGCCCCGTGATCGTGGTACGCGGCCCGGGTCCCCTGCCCGCCCCGACGGATCCGGGACCGATCGTCGTAGTCGACAGGGAGCCGGATACCTCCGTCCTGGAATTCGCGTTCGGGGAGGCCGCCCTGCGTCAGGTGCCGGTGTCCGCCTCGGTGGACCTGACCGAATGGGCGGAACACCGCCCGGAAGTCCGCGTCCAGCCCGGCGAGGCTCATGATCACGCGACGCTCATGGTCGTCGGGCGCAGGCGCGCCGCCTGGGTCGGCGCGGCAGACTCCCTCCTCCAGCACGCTCCCTGCCCTGTGGCGGTGGTGCCCGAAAGGTGAGCGCCGTGTGCGCGGATGTCCGTTTCGGGAAGCAGGAGGTAGAGCTCTGGGAAGGAGGCGGATTATGGCCGGATCAATCGTGGTCGGCGTGGACGGCTCCACGCCATCGAGCGCGGCGGTCGAGTGGGCTGCGGCCGACGCCCGACGCAGACGGCTGCCTCTGAAGATCGTGCACGTGTGCGAACCATGGCCGGAGGGCTTCGACGGCAGGAAGTACTGCCTCGGCACGCTGGAAGCCGCCGCCGACAGCGCTCACGCGGTGGGCGGGGAGGTCAAGACAACCACGGAGCTGCTCGAAGGCAACGTGGTCGAAGCGCTCATCGGCCAGTCGGCGTCGGCAGATTCCCTGGTGCTGGGGAGCCGAGGATTGAGGGGATTCGCCGGACTGATGCTCGGCTCGGTGGGCCTGGGGGTCGCGGGCCATGCCGCCGGGCCGGTCGTCATCGTCCGCGCACCCGTAGCCGCCGAGCGGGGCCAGATCGTGGTCGGCGACGATGGCTCCGAAGCCGCGCAGAAAGCCGTGGCGTACGCCATCGAGCAGGCTCGCGCCCGCCGCGCACGGCTGCTCGCCGTGTACGCCTGGCAGGCGCCGATCGTCTCGGCCTACGCCCCGGACTACGGCGATCTGCTGGAGGACTCGTTCCAGGAGGCGGCCCGCACTGCTCGCGAGCGGATGATCCGATGGCGGAAGGACCACCCTGACATCGAGATCACAGACCGGCAGGTGCGCGAGCACCCGGTGCCCGCGCTCATCAAAGCCTCCGGCACGGCGGACCTGGTCGTGGTCGGCTCGCGCGGGCTGGGCGGGTTCGCCTCCGCAGTGCTCGGCTCGGTCAGCCACGGCGTGCTGCACCGCGCTCACTGCCCGGTCGGCGTGGTACGGCCACGCGGCAAGGAGTCATGAGTACTCCTGCGCGATGCGCAGGCGCACGGCGGTGACCTTGTACTCCGGGCATGAGGTCACGGTGTCGGCATGGTCGGAGGTGAGGGCGTTCGCCCGGCTGGACGCGAAGTGGAAGGTGCAGAAGAGCTGGCCCGGCGTGACCTCCTCGGTGATCCGTGCCGGAAACGTGGCCTGCCCGTGCCGGCTTTCGACCAGCACCGTGTCGCCGTCGCGGACGGCGTGCCGGGCGGCGTCGGCGGGATGCAGGTCGACGTGGTCCGAAGGGTCGAGTTCGATGGTGCCGGACCGCCGGGTCATGTTGCCGGAGTTGTAGTGCGCCCACCGGCGACCCGTGATCAGGATCAGGGGATAGTCATCGTCAGGGCTCTCGCCCGGCGGCAGGTAGGGGCGGGCGGCCAGATGCGCCAGCCCGTCCGACGTGGCGAATCCGTCCAGGTAGAGCTTGGCCTCTCCGGGCTGTTCGGGATCGGGGCACGGCCAGGGGATGGCGCCTTCGCGATCCAGCCGCCGGTGGGAGATCCCGGCGAACACCGGCGCCACCCGGCCGCATTCGGCCAGCGCCTCGGCGGGGGTCGGGCAGCCCAGGTCGGCGCCGTAGGCGGCGGCGATCGCGTGCACGATGGCGAAGTCCGTGCGTGCCTGGCCGGGCGGGACGAGAGCGGGCCGTACGCGCTGGAATCTGCGGTCGAAGTTGACGAAGGTGCCGTCCTTCTCCAGCCAGGACGCGGCGGGCAGGACCACGTCTGCGTGGCGGGCGGTCTCGGACAGGAACAGCTCCTGGCTGATGACCAGCGGGCAGCACTCCAGCGCTTCGATGACCCGGTTGGTGTCGGGGTCGGTGGCGCACACGTCCTCTCCGATGATCCACAGGGCCCGCAGGGCTCCTGAGCGTGCCGCCGCGAACATCTGCGGGATACGCAGGCCGTCGTGGTCCGGCAGCCGGGTGCCCCACACCTGCTCGGCCCGCCCGCGCGCGACGCGGTCGGTGATCCGGCCGTAGCCGGGGAGCAGGTCGGGCAGGGCGCCCATGTCGGAGGCCCCTTGGACGTTGTTCTGCCCCCTGAGGGGGTTCACGCCGAACCCATGGCCGGTGCCGACCGCGCCGCGCAGGATCGCCAGGTTCGCAAGTGTACGAACGCCGTCGGTGCCGTGCAGGTGCTCGGTCACGCCGAGCCCGTAGACGATGGCCGGCCGCTTGGCCACCCCGTACAGGCGCGCCGCGGCGACCAGATCCTCCGCGGGCACGCCGGTGATCTCGGCCACCCGATCGGGCGTGTAGTCGGCGAGTACCCCGGTCAACTCCGGCAACCCACTGACGCGGTGCCGCAGGAACTCCTCATCGACCAGCCCCTGCGTGAGCAGCACGTTGGCCAGGCCGTTGAACAAGGCGACGTTGGTCCCCGGGCGGGGCCGCAGGTGCACGTCGGCGTAGCCCGCGAGCCCGACGGCCCGCGGGTCGGCCACGACCAGCCGCGCGCCGTGCAGCACCCGCTGGAGCAGCCGCGCCCCGACGACCGGGTGCGCCTCGACCGGATTCGCGCCCACGACGAGCAGGCAGTCGGCGCGCTCCACGTCCTCGAAGGCGTCGGTGCCGCCGGACAGGCCGAACGCGGCGGTCAGTCCGGCGGCGGACGGGGAGTGGCACAGCCGCGAGCAGTTGTCGACGCTGTTGGTGCCGATGACCACTCGCATGAACTTCTGGATCAGGTAATTCTCCTCGTTGGTGGCCCGGGCCGAGGTGATCGCCGCCACCGCGTCGGGGCCCGCCTCGGTCACCGCGGTCCGCAGCCCGCGAGCGATGTGGGCGAGCGCCTCGTCCCAGCTCACGGGCTCCAGGCCGGAACGGCGGCGCAGCAGCGGCTGGGTGAGCCGTTCCGGAGAGCGCAGGAACCCGTGGGCGAAACGGCCCTTGACGCACGCGTGCCCTCGATTGACCGGGCCGTCCTTGGCCGGCCGCACTCCGGCGACCTCGCCGTCCCGGGTCAGCACGTCCAGGGCGCAGCCGACGCCGCAGTATCCGCAGGTGGTACGCGTACGGGTGAGCGTGGCCACCTGAGTCCCGAGCGGCAGCCCCGGCTCGGTGAGAGCGCCGGTGGGGCACGTATCCACGCATCCACCGCACGCGACGCAATCCGATTCCGCCCAGGGGCCACCGGTGCCGGGCGCGACCACCGTCTCCGAGCCGCGCCCCACCAGCGTGAGCGCGAAGGTGCCCTGGACCTCGGCGCACATGCGCACGCAGCGGCCGCAGGCGATGCACAGATCCCGGTCGAGCCGGACGAACCGATGGGAGCGGTCCAGACCCCTGCCGGCACCGCCTTGAGCGGCTTCCGCTCCGATGCCCAGGGCCCGGCACACCCGGGCCAGTTCCCCATCCCCCTCCAGCGCCCGAGGCGGAAGTGCTGAGACGATCACTTCCACGGCGTCATGGCGCAACCGGCGCAGGTCTTCTTCCTCGACGCTCACCTGGGCGCCGTCCACCGCAGGGGTCACGCAGGCGGCTACGACCCGCCCATCGAGCCGTACCAGGCAGGCCCGGCAGGAGCCGACGGGCGTCAGCCGGTCGTCATGGCAGAGGGTGGGCAGATCACGGCCTGCGGCTCGTACCGCCTGCAGCACCGCGGCATCCTGCGGAAGATCGACGACCGCGTCCTCCACCGTGACCCTCATCCGCCCCACCCCCGCAGACGGTCCTTGTAGGCGCGGGCCAGGCTCCGCACCGCATGCGGCAGCCGACGGCCGAACGCACACAAACTGGCCTCCCTCATCACGTTCAACATGCGGGCGTACGCGTCACCGGGCGGAAGCCCGGACCTGGCCTGTTCCAGCCCGCGACGGGAGCCGACCCGGCACGGCGAGCAGGCGCCACAGCTCTCCGCCGCGGCGAACGCCCACACATGCCGCAGCACGTCCAGCGGCTCCAGCCGCCGGTCGACGGCCACCAACCCGGCATGACCCAGCGCGGCGCCGTAACCCGCCAGCCCCGCCTCCGTGAGCGGCACATCAAGATCCTCTTCTGACAGGAACCCACCCAGCGGGCCACCGACCTGCAGCACACCAAGCTCGGCCCCCTCCCGCAGGCCACCGCCCAACTCAGTGACGATCCACCGCACCGGCACGCCGAGCTCGACCTCATAACAACCGGGCCGGGCGAACCGCTCCGACAGGCAGACCAGCTTCGTACCGGTCTCGCCAGGCGTGCCCCGGCGGGCATAGGCCTCGCCACCGCGGCTGACGATCCACGGCACCGCGGCCAGGGTCTCGACGTTGTTGACCACGGTCGGCGCATCCCACAGACCCTGGCTGGTCGGGTACGGCGGTCGGGCCCGCGCGCAGCCACGACCGCCTTCCAGCCCCGCGATCAGCGCCGTCTCCTCGCCCGCGACGTAGGAACCGGCGCCCGCCACCACCTCCATCTCCAGGTCCACGTCGCTGCCGTGCACCCCTCGGCCAAGGTGGCCCTCCGCACGCGCCTGCTCCACGGCCTGACGCATCGCCGCCAGCGCCCGCGGATACTCCGAACGCACCAGCACCAGACCACGGCGCGCCCGGCAGGCGAAGCAGGCCAGCGCCAGCCCTTCCAGCACCCGCGCCGGATCGGCCTCCATCAGCAGCCGGTCGGCGTACGAGCCTGGGTCGCCCTCATCGCCGTTGGCGATGACCACCGTGTCCGGCGAGCCGCCCGCCGCCGCCCACTTGGCCGCCACGGGGAAGCCCGCGCCGCCCCGGCCGCGCAGCCCGGAGGCCGCGACCTGCGACCGGACCAGCTCCGGCGAGCGCCGACCGACGGTTTCCATCCAGGTCCGCCACGCGGCTTCACCTGCCACGATCCCGGCCAGCACGACCGGGTCCCCGGTGGCGTCGGCCACCGGGATCGGCGGTGCCTGCGGCTGCGCACGTCCGGCCACCTGGTCGACGACGTCCGGGCCGACACAGGGTGTCTCGCCGTCCAGGCAGGCGGGCCCGGCGTAGCAGTAACCGAGGCACCGGACCGTCTGCAGGGAGACCCCGGCGTGCCGATCGAGATCGTCATCAGCCTTGACACCGAGTACGTCCTGGATGGCAGGCAGATGCCGGCCCGCCTGCGCCGCGAAGCACGCGGTCGCGGCGCAGACCCGCACGTGACGGTGCCCGTGCGGAACCGCCAGGTCCGCGTAGAAGCTGGCCGGGCCCAGCCCTGCCGCCGCGGGCAGCCCGAACCGCCTGGCCACCTCCGGCGCCCAGCTCCCAGGCGCTCCCCCATGCTCCTCGGCACCTTCGGCAAGAGCCTCGATCAGGCGAGCACCTGGCCGCCCGCGCCGCTCAGCCAGGGCGCGAAATGCATCGAAAGGGTCGCATCACGAATTTCTTCCTGCCCGTTTCCCGGATAACAGACACACGCGCACCCGCTCCTACCTGCGGATCTCTTCACCGACCGCGTGCGTCAGGAATCAACCGCAGCAGGGGTCGCGGCAGCGTAACCACCGCCCGGGCCCTGCCCAGGACCCAAGACCAATGACCCCTGAGCCTGGCCAGCGGACCGACGAGCCCCACAGCACGCCTGCGTGCTCGGAGATGCCGGGCCAGTCTCCACAACGCCGCCATGAACGATGAGGAGGTCGTCCTTGTCGAAGGTCACCTCGGATCTCACGTCCACGACTCCCTCGATCAGCTCACAATCCGCCGGCGCGGCCTCTGCCGGCAGCGGCGAACGTCCCCGATGCCGCGTGACCAAGGCCCTGACCAGCCATTACTATGCGCGGACCACCGCCACCGGGCAGTGAGCGTGGCACAGGACACCCCGGCTGACCGAGCCGAGCAGCATCGAACCCACGGCATCGCGCCCATGCGAGCCCACCACCAGCAGGTCCGCCCGCTCGGACGCGTCGATGAGCGCGTTGACCGGATGCGCGCAGTGCACATCTTCGACCAGCTTCACCTCCGGGTAGTCCGCGCTGAAGATCTTCACCCGGTCGCGCACGATTTGATGCTGCGCCGTACGGACCTCGTCCGTGTCGTAACTGCTGAGCCCTGGTGCGAAGGCGTGCACCGGCAGCTGCCAGGCGTGCGCCACCCGCAGCGTGCTCCCGCGCAGCTTCGCCTGTTCGAAGGCATAGGCGAGCGCAGGCTCGCACTCCGGTGAGTCGTCGACCCCGGCCACGACCTCCAGATATGTCGGCTGTTGCTTACCGCGCACGACCACGACGGGGCAGTGCACGTGGCCGGCCACGTGCACGCTGACCGAGCCCAGCAGCGCGCGGGCGAACCCGCCGAGCCCTTGGCTGCCGACCACGACCTCGGTGGCGTCCTTGGCCTGCTCGCGCAGGACCTCGGCGGGCCTGCCCTCTAGGTCCTCGGTCGTGACCTCGACGGTGGGCTGGCGCTCGCGCACGAGTTCCTCCGCCTCACGCAGGATCCTCTGCCCCTCTCGCTGCAGCACATCCAGGAAAGTGTCATTGGGGAATTTGCGGATCTGGTACGGCGAGCGGTCCACGGCATGGACGATCCGTAGCGGTTCCCGCATGCGGAACGCGTCGTCGGCCGCCCACTCCAGCGCGGCACGGGAGTTCACGGAGCCGTCCGTTCCTACGACGATCATTGCGTGCCTCCTCCGTCATCCTCCATCTGACCCGCTCGCGCCCGTCCGCAGCAGGGCCGGAGGTCGGTCCCGCAAGGGCCGAAGGACCCTGGCCGCCGAGCGGGTGGCTGGCTGGCTTCGTGGACATGTCCCGCCGGATACGTCCAGCACCTCGAAAGCCATCTGGGCACTCCCGACACAGGTACGGTGACCCGCCTGGCCATCGCCCTCGAAACGACGGCCGAGGACCTGCTGGGCGGTGGGCGCGATCGCCCGCCCGGCCCCGGATCCGGCTCGGCCGACGCGCACCGGATCACGGGCCGCCGCATCCACGGTCTCTGAGGGGACCCGGTGATCACTTCGGCGGCCCTTCAACGGCCCCGAAACGCCGAGGGCCGGCGTGACGCATCAGGTCCCCACGCCATGAACGGCGGCTCGTGACCGCTATCAGGTGCTTGGCGGCAACGGTTCGACAACGCTACGGGAGCTGAGCCGGTTCCAGTTCGCCGTGGCCCGCACCTCGGTGACTGGTTCGGGTGGGCGACCGGGTGAGCCAGACGGCGCAGCCGTCCGTCGCCTCGTCCCGTGGCTGCCGCAACGCGGCGAGCCTGCTGGCCGAAGAGCACGTACGGTCCGAAACTGCCCACGGAGGCACCTGGACCGCATCGAAGGGAACCGTCATGATGACAGTCAACGGAGCGCCTGCCCGGTATGACGATCTGCGGGCGCTGTTCATCAACTGCACCCTCAAGAAGAGCCCCGAGCGCAGCCATACCCAGGGCCTGATCGATCTCAGCGCGCACATCATGGACACGCAGCGTGTAAGCGTCGAGCAGTTGCGGGCGATCGACCACGACATCGCCACCGGCGTGTGGCCGGACATGACCGAGCACGGCTGGGAGAGTGACGAGTGGCCCGCCCTCTACCAGCGGGTGCTCGCCGCCGACATCCTGGTCATCGCCGGGCCGATCTGGCTGGGCGACAACAGTTCGGTGACCAAGAAGATCATCGAACGGCTGTACGCCTGCTCCAGCCTGCTCAACCAGGCCGGCCAGTACGCCTACTACGGGCGGGTGGGCGGCTGCCTGATCACGGGCAACGAGGACGGCGTCAAGCACTGCGCCATGAACGTGCTCTACAGCCTGCAGCATCTGGGCTACACCATCCCGCCGCAGGCCGATGCCGGCTGGGTGGGCGCCGCCGGACCCGGACCGTCCTACCTCGACCCGGGCTCGGGTGGGCCGGAGAACGACTTCACCAACCGCAACACCACCTTCATGACCTGGAACCTGCTGCACCTGGCACGCATGCTCAAGGACGCCGGCGGCATCCCGGCCCACGGCAACCAGCGCTCGGAATGGGACGCCGGATGCCGCTTCGACTTCGACAACCCCGAGCACCGATAGAGGCGATTCGGCTGGCACGCATGCTCCGGTGGAGGCGCTCAACGGCGGTTGGGCCGTAGGTCCCGCAAACGACCGACACCTCCGGCTGGGCCCACCGTTCAGCCCGGCCAGTCCGCCGACGTTGGTGGCACCTCGGAGTCGAGGCGGTCGTAGCAGCCCGCCACGTACGTGCCCGGCGTGCGCGGCTCGCCGTCCGGGGTGGCGCCCCGGGTGGCGAACCTGCCGTTGCGGAGCGTGCACAACGCCTCCCTCAGTCCCTCTCGACCGAGATCGAAGCCGTCGTACACGATCTCCCAGGCGGGGCCGATGCCGCCCAAATCCAGGACGCTACCCACACAAGCCCTGTCCAGCCCTCTCCGGACGCCCTGCCCCCGTGACCCCGAACCGCTCTTCCGAGCGGCACCGCCTACGTGCGCGACCCGGCTTCGCGTATGATCACTTAACCGGGTTCCCGCACGTCAACTGCCTACTTGAGGAGCTGGCGGGCCATCACCAGGCGCTGGATCTGGTTGGTGCCCTCGTAGATCTGGGTGATCTCCGATCCCCTCCGTGTCCATCTGCGAAAGCCTGTCGATCACGTACCTGACCAGGAGTTACTGTTGCGGCTGGCTCTCGTCGTTTCTTGCTGTTCTCGGCCATCCCACGGAACAGTGACGGAACAGAGCAGGAGGTTGCTCATGGCGATCCCTAAGAAGGGCTCGCGGCTCATCACCCTCGACGGCAGCGTATTCCGCTGGCGCGTCCGTCGTAAGCCCACGTACGACCAGGGGAACAGCTGGGGCCCGATGACGTTCGCGGTGGAACTGGCCGACGCGCCGGGTCGTGTCCTTCTGGTGTCGCTTCCCTGTTCACGGCCAGACGCATGGTGGGGAGAGCGGACGATGGCCATACGGCCGGCGCTCGTGACGGCGACCATACGCATGGCGCTCGGTCACGGCTGGGATCCGCGGCAAGCAGGCAACGCCTTCGACCTTACCCTCACTGATGAGGACCTGACCAAGCTGATGAACGGCCAACCGCCTGCCTACGACGTCCCGTTCATGCGGAGATAGCTTCCTGCGCAACCAGCACGACTGTCCGCTTTTCAGGCGGAACAATCACCCTGCTCGGCTCGTGGAGCCGTGGTCACGCACGTGTGGACGGTGGCGCGGATGCGTCGGTGTGTGGGGAGGTTGCTGTCAGTCTTGCTGTCACCACAGCCCTGGTCACCCGGTGCCGGGGCCCGACGAAGGAGGGCCTCGGCGTCGATCGCCCCAGCCACGTTGGCGAGAACCGAAGTCAGCGATCGTCACGGCCTCGACCGACCACATCGGCGTGAACTTGGGGCGTGAGAGTCCATGGAGGTCGGCATGGGCGTCCAGTAGCGAATCGAGGCCTCGAACGGTCGATGCAGCTTGAAGAGGTTGCTGCAGCTTTGTTGCTGTGCACACCCCAGGCTATCTCGACACTCCGTGAGCTTGAACGCACGGAGTGTTGTCGTGGAGCATGGCGCCGAACTTGCCACAGATCCGCAGTCTTCGCCGAGTTCAAAAAGATGAGCCGACAGCGTCACGGAGTTCGCCACGTCGGTGTGAACTCGCGATCGGCCACTGATCATCATAGTTGCCAGCCATCGACGGTAACGATCTTGCCGAGAGCTGCTGTAGAGCAAAGAAAGCAATTTTGGAGAGCGCATGTCACGCGCTATCCTAAAGCCATGGCAAAACTGGTGCGAAGGCAACACCTTGTGTCTAATTTTTACCTGCGCGGATTCGCCGATGAACGCGGTCAGATTCGGCGTGTTGAATTGCCCGGGACTAGGCAGCATAACGTCGGAACCAACAATGCCAGCGTTGCAAAGGATTTTTATACAATCACTCTTCCCGATGGGACTCGTAGCGATATCTTTGAGAAGATATTCGGCGACATCGAAGATGCGGCTTCATCGGCTCTGCGGCGAATTGCCGATGAGTACATGTGGCCTGTTATAGGTGAATCGCGTGAAGCCTTGGCTGCATGGGTCGCACTACAGCACCTCCGGAGTGAAGGAGTTCGCAATGGCCACATGCAGATGCAAGCTCAGTTGATCAAACTCGTGGTCGGCGCGTCCGGCAAAGAGGCTCTTCGCGAACTCATTTCAAAGGCTGAGGGACGTAGTGTTGATGACTTCGAGCTAGACCAGGAATGGGCCGACATAACTAAGCCAACTGGCCCAGATCTGATCCCCAGCGTAGATGAGCATCTCCGCTCGATAATGCAACTATGGGCTCCCACCATTCGGCAAATGGCTGCAAGAACATGGACGCTTTATCGGTTTCAACGTCGCTGCCTGATCACTTCCGATCACCCGGTATCGCTAGCGGTTGGACCTAATTATCCTGCACACATGGGTGTCGGACTCGCTACGGCGGAAGCATTCGTGGTTCCACTAAATAGAAGAGTCGGTCTCGTCATGGGTGACATCGACGATAGTGGCGTACCCGAATTTCAGCACCCCGGATCAACGAAGATGGCTAAAGCGTTCATTGGCGAAACCATTCGCAACTCGAGACGGTATCTCTACCATCACCCGGATGATACCCCTCTAGTCGGGCTTAGCCTTCCAGATCCTAATACTCAGGAGATTGGCGCCGCTGGCGATGATTGGGTTCGGGAGGAAGGGCTATTCGGGCAGCTTTCTCAACGTTCCGATGAATCGAAGAAATCGAGGGCACCACGGTCCCCAGAGTACGGTAAGCCCAATCGCGGGTTCACTATCGATGATCTGCAATGGCCTATACCTCGCCGCCGTAGCAACGTTCGACCGCGTCAGGATAGTAACCTGCCATCCAACTAATCAGCTGCGGAGAGTGCGATCACCTCATGTTTTTCCAAAGCCGGAATGCAGGACGCGCGCACAACACACGACACCGCCCCGGAAAGGGCAGGGGAAGACTGGCAGGAACCCGGTCTCGTCTTCACCACCGCCAATCGCCGGCCGATTGAACCGTCGTCCACCCATCCGTGCAGCTTCGCGAGGGCCTGCGCTATGGCGGGCGTTCGAGAAGTCCATGTGTACGCGACTCGCAAGAACAGCGCGTCGTCTGCTCGTAGCTCTAGACGTTCACTCGTGCGTGACCATGCAGATCCCTCGGCATTCGCAGATCGCGGTGACCATGAACATCGAGAGACTGCTCGCCTCTAAGGAAGCTCCCGCTCGATAACCTGCATAAGGGGGAGGCCTTGCTGATTGATCAACACGACCTTATATCGTGCACCTCGATGATCTCTGAGAATTATCGTCCAGGTGTCATCTTGGGCAGCGTACGATTCAGACATCAACTCTAGCGGATCGTCGGGGCCTGGCAGGTCTTCTCCAGATTCAGCGGCCAAGCGGGAATACCTACTCCATATCATCCATCGCGCAAACGATATGGCACCTTCGCGGTCGAGGTTGAAAAGCAGTGAAAAGTCATCAGCAGGCTTTCGCCCGTACTTTTTGTGGCGCCCCTGGAACTTTTCAAAAAGCTTTAGAGTGGTGGCCGCCAGAAGGCCATCTACTGTCGATTGAGCCAGGAATAGCGCTACTTCATAGAATGGTCCACCGTCGGCACCCCAAGAATAACGGCCAGCATGCTCGTCTATCACGTATCTTACTGAGCATTCCGGAGTATCAATGAATGCCGCTTCAAGTTCTTCTCGAATAAGACGGGCATCAGATCTTGGCAGGACTACGGTTGCCATCCACACACGAGAAGGAGCTCTTTGGGGTCCTGTAGTTTCTGCGATAGCTATCGTAGTCCGGGTCATCTCGTCGGACCGCTCGCCCATAACTAGTCCCCATTCAATAACAAATGCTTTTATGTCGCGACTTCTCAACATGCTGCTGGCCACTCTACATGGGACCTGTGCCCCTGAGAGAATTGCAGAGCAGAACGTGGGTTGTGGTCATCTCCTCGCCGAGCAGGCGCGTGCCATACCAGGCTGGCTGTGCCGGATCAAGCCGTCATTCGCGGGTACATGTGTCCCGGTGAGCTTCCTCGTCAACTGGTCGTCCTAATATAGCTGCCTTGCTCTGCTTCCCGGATACCGATGGATCTGTTAACCGCGATAGTGGTACAGGAATGCCTCGGAGAGGCCTGATTGGATATCTTGAATTGAAGCGACTAGTAACACAAAATATCTCGGGTGTTGACTGCTAAACGACGCCATGGCAGCGCTTTAGCTTCTTCCCCGAGCCGCAGAAACAAGGCGCATTGCGACCGAGACTCCCTAAACCGTCACGAACCTTTACATCGAGTGTGCATCCCCGCTGTTTCTTAACCCATTGAATAAGATCCAGGGTCCTTAGAGCACTGGGGTGTTCTTCTCCCAAGGTTCGGCGGCGTATCTCCCACACATTACGGCCCTCGCGCTCAGCCTCCTCGAACCGCCCCAAATCCCCCAGTACGGCCACAAGGTTGCCGCGGCTAGTCAAAGTATCGGGGTGTTCCTCACCAAAGATTCGGGCCATGGCCATATAAACAGCGCGGTTCTCACGCTCAGCCTCCTCCAATCGCCCCATCCGCCACAATAGTGATGCCAAATTGTCACGGCTGGTCAGCGTGGCTGGGTGCTCTTCGCCCAAGACTCTGCGGCGTATCTCCCAGACAGCGCGCCCCTCGCGCTCAGCCTCCTCAAACCGATCCAAATCCGTTAGCGCGGCCGCAAGGTTGCCGCGGCTAATCAAAGTATCGGGGTGCCCCTCACCAAAGATTCGGGCCATGGCCACATAGACAGCACGGCTCTCGCGCTCAGCCTCCTCAAATCTCTCAAGGCTCCATAGCGTTGAGGCAAGATTGTTATGGCTAATGAGTGTGTCGGGGTGTTCTTCTCCCAAGACTCTGCGGCGTATCTCCCAGACAGCACGACCCTCGCGCTCAGCCTCCTCGAACCGACCCAAATCTCCCAACACGGTCGCGAAGTTACCGCGGCTGATCAAACTGGTGGGATGTTCCTCGCCAAAGATTCTGGCCATGGCCATATAAACGGCACGGCTCTCGCGCTCGGCCTCCTCAAATCGGCCCAGGCATCTCAAGGTGATCGCGAAATTGTCGCGGCTGATCAGCGTTTTGGGATGTTCTTCGCCCAAGACTCTGCGGCGCATCTCCCAGACAGCGCGGCCTTCGCGCTCAGCCTCTTCGAACCGACCCAAATCCCCCAATACTGTCACTAGGTTACCGCGACTATTCAAAGTATCGGGGTGTTCCTCGCCCAAGGTTCTGGCCATAACCATATAAACAGCGCGATTCTCACGCTCCGCCTCTTCCAAGCGCCCCATTCGCCACAACACCGACGCCAAGTTGCTCCGGCTGGGCAGCGTGGACGGATGCTCTTCACCCAGCGCCCGGTAGAAGATCTCTAGCACCGCACGAACCTCGTCCTCGGCCTCCTCCAAGCACCCCAGATCCCCCAGAACGAGTGCCAGGTTGCTCCGGGTGGAGACCGTGGATGGGTGCTCCTCACCCAGGGTCGCCCTGTAGACGGCTAGGGCGTGAGATCCGAGTTTGTAAGCGCGATGGTAGCTACCCTCGCCGTGCTCGTAGCTGGCGACTTGACGGAAGATCTGAACGTTCCCCATAGATTCGGTGCTGATCGGGTAATGGTGAGTCAGGCCCTCCACATGCGGGCTCAGTGTCCGCCGCCGCATCCGCTGCTCAGATGATGACAGCTCTGCCGAAGCGGCCCAGGCATCGGCGAGCCACGTCAGTGCCAGTTCCGGAGCAGAGTCCCCCTCAAGGGAGGCCCTGCTCTCGTCCTCGGCCGCGACGACGGCCTGGATTAGCCGATGGACAGAAACAGTGTCCTCAGTCAGGGTTATAAGGCTGTAGGAATGCAGCAGCCGTAGCGCGTCCAGCACTGTGGGCCGATCGCTGTCGCCGCCCAGAATGTCACGGGGGATGCCGTCGGGGGCATAGCAGGCCAGCACCCGCAGTAGCTGCACCGCGTAGGCATTGCGCTTGCCGATGACATCCAGATGGACGCGCCAGAGTCGCGCGATGGTGCGCTCGATGTCTCCCCCTTCGGGAGATGCGGCGTACATGTGCGCGGGATGGGCCGTCAGCAGGGCCAGGTACTCAGTGGGGCTGATTTGGGATTCGCGCATGTACGCGGCGGCCTGTTCCAGCGCTAGCGGCAGGTACCCCAATTCTGCGGCGATCGCCTCGACAGCGGGCCAGTCTCCGGGCCGGTCCTGCTCGCTGAGCATAGTGATCAGCTCGGCTGCCGCACGCGTATCCAGTACCTCTAAGCGGATCGGCTGGACTCCGGTGGGCCAGCGCACCAGACGCCGCGTGGTGACCAGGATGTGCCCGGCATGGAACTGGGCCAGCAGATCTCGCACATGCGCTGGATCCTCCACGTTGTCGAGCACCAGCAACCAGCCTTCATGGGTCTGCAGCCACCCTCGGGCCCAGTCGGCCGTCTGCTCTCCGGTCAAGGCCAGTGCCGCCGGCGGGTGTAGCCGCTCGGTCAACGCGGTTAGCCCAGCCTGTATTTGCTCGGCGCTTTCGGCAGTGATCCACCACCTCAGCCGGTAACGATCCCGGTTAGCGATGGTGTACTGGCGAGCCAACTCGGTCTTACCGATGCCGCCCAGGCCGTGGATCACTTGGCTGATGACTACCTGCGCCCGGTCCCTGGATAGCTCGCAGTCGAGCCGCATCAACGTGCTCTCTCGCCCGACGAACACCGCGGCGGGCGCATCGGGCAAGTTCGTCAACGCCGCCGTCAGTTCCACCTCGGCTGGAGCCCGCAACGTTCCAGGCTCAAGTCTGATCATTCGGTTGTCCACGGGCGAGTGGTCCCCTGTAGTCACCGGCCCGTAGATCTCCTCGGCGGCTACCGCTCTATCACCTGATGCCTCGATTTCGGCACGGCGCTGCGGTGTTGTGTCACCATTGGCGGCTCTCAACGGTCGCCTGTGGCGTCATCGCCGGTGGAAGCGGTCCCCGAAATAGACTGCGCGGCGATCGACCGTTCCCCAGACGCGGTCACCGTCACCTGAGCCGCCTCGGCGGTCTGGGCAGCCTCGACAGCGGAGGCTGGTTCGGCCCGCGGGGTGTTGTTTGCAAGGTTCTTATCCTTCTCAGCCAAATCGCCGGGCACCATGTCGCCGGTGAGAGCGCTCCCCGAGATGGTCCGAGCAGCGATCGACCGCGTCCCGGATGCCACCACCTGCACTCCTGCGGCCTGAGAGCCGGATTGCAGAGCACGGCGGCTGAGCATCACGCTATACCCGGACAGTCCCAGGCCCAGCAGTCCCACGAATACGCCGATCACGCTGGCCCACTTGTCGGCATCGTCGAGGCCAGCTTTGAAAAGCAATATTCCTAGCACGATCAGAGCGAGCCCTGCCGATATCCCGCCAGCTATCCTCCACCCGCGCGTCATGACCCCATGATGAACCGTGCGTCTAACATCAAGCAGTTGCTCCTGGAGATCACCCTAATCGTTACATCCACTACTTCGGCGCATGTCTTCATCTTGGTGTGGTCCCGCACACATTCCCTGCCCTGCTCGCCTCGCACGCCGTCGAACCGCCGCGAGCAGCAGCGGGCCAAGAACGGAGTGTCAAGCGCGGCTTCGCGTTCCCATTCACTGACCGCCGTTCTGGGTCATGCATCGTCCTGCAATCACAGCCGGGCTTGATACGGAGGAGCCGGGACGGCTGGGCTTACCTGGGTCGATTGTGGGCGAGGTGAGTAAAGGTCCATCTCAGTCACTCCACAAGCTCCGCCATCGCGAGGCACCTCGGAGCCGGAGATCCCGCCAGAGGCGCCGTTCTTACCGTCTGGCTATGGCGGTTCACTGAAGTGATCTCAGCGAATTGCTGGTAGGTAGTTGTGCTCGAAGTGGGTGAGGACAAGGGCGGCGCTGGCGATGTCGCCGATTGCGCTGGGGCTGGCGGTGATGTGCTGGAGAATCCGCCAGCGGCCTTTGAGCAGGGCGAACCCGCGTTCGCCGAGACATCGCAGGGCGCGTAGGAGCCGGTTGTAGGTGCGGTTGTCCGGGCTAAGGGTCTGGTTGCCTTCGGGCTGTTTGATCGGCGTATGAATGCCGATCCCGGCGCCGTCGTAGCCGCTGTCGGCGAGGGTCGGCAGGCCGCCTGCGGCTGCGGCGTACAACGCGCCCAGCACGTGCGCGAGCGGCGGTCAGATCGTGGACCGAGCCCGGTTCGACGTCGGCGATCCACAGGGGGAGCCCGCTGGGTGCCGAGAGCGCTTGGAGGTTGCCGGCGTGCTGGTGGGCCTTGCCGGAGTACCAGGCGTCGATGGGCTCGCCCTTGACGCTGATGGCCTGCTCGGCGCAGCGATCGATCGAGATCAGGGTGCCGTCCAGGATCACATAGGCCAGCCCGTCGGCCTTGGCGCGGTCCAGAGTCTCGTGCAAATCAGGGGCTTGAACTGCGAGGACGTCGATTCCCTCGGCGATGTAGCGATAGGCTGTGGCCCGGGAGACGCGGTGATCGCGGCCGAGCTTGGGGATGTCGTACTCGCCCCGGAACCAGCGCAGCACCAGCACCGCTTGCCAGAACGGGGTCAGGGCACGACTGCCTTTGGGAGTGCCGAGCTGGCGACGTTCGTCCTGCAGCAACCGGGCAACGTACCGAACCAGTGCACGCGAGACGTCGAGCATGGCACGATGAGCAATCACGTGGAGCCTTTCGGCTGGCGGGGATTCTTGTGGTGAGAACTCATCTACCGGAAGCTCCACGTCTGTCTCCGGCCTTCGACGACTTCTCCCGAAAGGCCCGAAACGCCACCCCGGGCGTCCCGAAAATCCCCAATCGCCCGAATTATTTCTCTGAGATCACCTCACTGCAGGCAGGCCGCACACCGTGATGAGTATTCATCAGGTTATGGTTGCTCCGCGGGTCAGCGCGTGGGCGGTGTTGGCCGCGACCGGCCGGAGAGCCGCAGCGCGGCCAACAGGCCGTCCGACGCGCTGCCGACCGCCGCAGGCGGGCGGCCTTGATGACGTGTAGAGAAGTTGCTTTCAGGGCTGCCCGGTGTCTGGTCATGTCTCGTCGTGATGACGCGGGGCGGCGGTCCAGATGCGTACGAAGCTGGTGAGGTAGACCGCGGCTGTGCCCTGCTCTTCCTTGTGGTGGAGGTGCATGACGGGGCGTCGGCAGCTGGGGTGGCGTAGGCATGGAGGTTGACCAGGAGTTCGTTGTCTACCCGAAATATGGAGTTGTAGAGGACAGTTCGGTGGAGTCGGATCTCTACGTTGGGGACGTCGTGAAGCCGGCGGTAGAGGGTTAGGGCGTTCTTGATGCGGGCGGCCATGACTTCGGGGCCGATGCCCTCGTCGGTGCCTCGTCTGGCGACCTGGGGGCTGTCGGGGTCGCCGAAGAGGATGCGGATCTTGACGCCTGGTCAACATGCACGTGTACGGCACCCGCGCCGGGAACGCGCCCGTGCTGCATCTCCGAAGGGTGGCCGGCGGCGGGCAAGGGCAAGCGCTGGCTCGCCGTCTGGGTGGACCCCGAGGGCAAAGAGTGCTCGACCGGCCTATGACCGCAAGGCCGACGCCGAGCGCAAGATCGCGACCATGGGCGCCGACATCGCCCGTGGCGACTACATCGATCCGAACGCCGGCAAGGTGCTCTTCGCCGACCTCGCTGAACGCTGGCTTGCCTCCCGCATCGTGAACCCCTCGACCAAGATCCGGTACGAGTACATCCACCGCCTCCACGTCGCACCGGCCTACGCCAATCGCCAGGTGAAGAGCATCAAGCCGTCCCAGATCCAAGCGTGGATCAGTGACCTGAGCAGTCGCTTCGAGACCTCGACCGTACAGACGGCCTTCCTAGTCCTCCAGGGCATCCTTGATCTTGCCGTCGCGGACGAGGCCATCAAGCGAAGTCCCGCCAAGTCCCCCATCGTCCAGGTGCCGAAGCGCGTGTCCGAAGAGATAACGGCCTGGTCGGACGAACAAGTCAGCGCCCTGATCGACGCTCACCCTGCCCTCTTCCGCCTACTGCCGATGCTCGGCGCCGCATGCGGACTGCGGCAGGGTGAGCTGTTCGGCCTGGCCCTCGAAGACGTCGACTTCGAGGAGCGTCTTCTCCGCGTACGACGACAGATCAAGAAGCTAGGAACGGACCACGTCTTCGCCCTGCCCAAGAACGACCACGAAAGGGGGGTGCCGCTGCCTGAGTGGGCCGCTGAAGCCATCAAACGGCACGTCTCGACTCATCCCTCGCTGACCTGTTCCCTGCCCTGGGAGAAGACAGACGGCAAGCTTCGTACACACAACCTGTTGTTCCGCTGGACGGACGACCGCTTCATCAAGGCCAGAAGCTACAGCGAAACCGTCTGGAAGCCCGCTCTGGTCGAAGCGGGCGTGATCCCGGCACCGGACAAGGACGGACGCCAGCGGAGCCGCTACGTCACCTCGCGCAAGGAGGGGCTACACCAGCTCCGGCACTACTACGCGAGCGTCATGCTGACCGGCGGCGTCTCGGTCAAGGAACTTGCCGAGTACCTCGGGCATGCCGACCCCGGCTTCACCCTCCGCGTCTATGCCCACATGATGCCGGGCTCCCATGACCGTGCTCGCATGGCCATGGATGACCGTCTTCTCCGCCTCAAGACGGTACCGGATCTCAAGAACCAGTGACCAGGAGCGAGTGCTTGCTGACAGATACAGCACCGCCAAATCTCCAAGAAGATCCACCAAAGCTCCTAGGGAAAACGTATTGCGGATGCTCCAAGAATTATGGATGCTGATGCCATGAACAACCAAACCCCTTTCAGGGACAAGGTCCTCACGCTTCGCGAGAACGGCCTCAGCTATGTCGACATGAGTCGAGAGTCTCTCAGCGTTCGCTCCGACAGCTGGTGGAACGCCGTAGCCCTACACGGCGCGTGGGGTGGCGGCCCTAGCGCACGCGTAGGCCCACCCGCGCCGGAGACCTTCGAGGGCATCGCTCACCTCTTCAGGATGAGCAAGGAGGAAGTCCAGGCCATGATCGCCGCCGACTGGTACGGCGCCCACCCTAAGCAGCAGACATCCTCTGCCGCTCAACGACTCGAAGCTCCCCTGAACAAGCTCTCCGCCAAGGATCTCAACCTCGTCGAAAGCCTCGTCCGTCGCCTGGCGGACGCGAGCTCCTGAGACAACAAGCTCCCACAGGAAATAGGCAAGCGCGCGAGCCACCGGATCTTTCACCGTCCGACAGCTCGCGCGCTTTTCAGATCGATGACTGTCAGGGGCCTCGCTCGGCGAAGTCATTCTGATCGCGCCCAGCGAGGGCTTCGATCGCCAGGCATACGCACCCGTGAACTCTCACGGAACAGGCACGGAACAGTGATCGCTAACCTGACGACCACAAGACAGCGAACCCCGCCCCAGCCGACCGGCAGGCGGGGTTTTCGCACGTCAAGGGCTACTTGAGGAGCTGGCGGGCCATCACCAGGCGCTGGATCTGGTTGGTGCCCTCGTAGATCTGGGTGATCTTGGCGTCGCGCATCATCCGCTCGACCGGATAGTCCCGCGTGTAGCCGTACCCCCCGAGCAGTTGGACGGCGTCCGTGGTGATCTCCATGGCGGCGTCCGAGGCCGCGCACTTGGCCGCGCTGGAGAAGAAGGTCAGCTCCTTCACCGGAGTCCCGCGCATGGCCGTCTCGGACATGCCCGCGGCCGTGTACGTGAGCTGCCGGGCCGCCTCCAGTTTCATGGCCATGTCGGCGATCATGAACTGCAGACCCTGGAAGTCGGCGATCGGGCGGCCGAACTGGCGGCGCTCCTTGACGTAGCCGATCGCGTAGTCGAGGGCGCCCTGGGCGATGCCGAGGGCCTGGGCGGCGATGGTGACGCGGGTGTGGTCGAGGGTGGCAAGGGCGGTCTTGAAGCCGGTGCCCGGCTCGCCGATCATGCGCCAGGCCGGGATGCGGACGTCCTCCAGGATCACCTGGCGAGTCGGTGAGGCCTTGATGCCGAGCTTCTTCTCCTTGGGGCCGAAGGAGACGCCCTCGTCGGACTTCTCCACGACGAAGGCGGAGATGCCGCGCGCGCCGGCCGAGGGGTCCGTCACCGCCATCACCGTGTAGTACTCGGACACGCCGGCGTTGGTGATCCACATCTTGGTGCCGTTGAGGACGTAGTCGTCGCCGTCCCGGACCGCCCGGGTCTTCATCGACGCCGCGTCCGAGCCCGCCTCCGGCTCGCTCAGCGCGTACGAGAACATGGCCTCGCCACTGGCCACCGAGGACAGGTAGCGGGACTTGAGCTCCTCCGACGCCGACAGCAGGAGCGGGACCGTGCCGAGCTTGTTGACGGCCGGGATGAGCGAGGACGAGGCGCATGCCCGCGCCACCTCCTCGATGACGATCACCGTGGCCAGCGCGTCCGCCCCCGCGCCCCCGTACTGCTCAGGGATGTGTACGGCGTGGAAGTCGGCCGCCACGAGGTCCTTGTAGACCTCCCAGGGGAACTCCTCGCTCTCGTCCGCGGCGGCGGCCTGCGGGGCGATCTTCTCCTCGGCGAGGGCCCTGATCGCCTCGCGGAGCATGGGGTACTCCTCCGCCACGTCGTGCAGGTGGCCGGCCAGGCTCATACGCTTCTCCCAACTCAAGGACAGGCACTCAGTGACTTAAGATAAGGCACTGAGTGACATGACGCCAGAGCAGGTGTACGGTGAAGCCCCCGTTGGCGGATGGAAGGGAGCAGATGTCCGCGAGGCGAGACGCGCG
The DNA here is from genome assembly GCF_053603495.1 of Nonomuraea sp. NPDC004186. NCBI lineage: Bacteria > Bacillati > Actinomycetota > Actinomycetes > Streptosporangiales > Streptosporangiaceae > Nonomuraea > Nonomuraea sp. NPDC004186. The sequence continues at coordinate 21,980 of NZ_JBSGFQ010000040.1, forward strand.
CCGGGAGTTGATGTCCGCGGCCATCAGCATGTCGCTCGAGGCCGGGTTCGACGCGACCACGGTGGACGAGATCGCCAAGGCCGCCGGAGTGGCCAGGCGGACGTTCTTCCGGCACTTCCGCACGAAGGAGGACGCGATCCTCCCCGACCACGACGCGTGCCTGGGGCGGGTGACGGAGTTCCTGGAGTCCGCCTCCCCGCTGCGCTCGCCGCTTCTCGTGATCGCGGACGCCGCCGGGATCGTCCTGGACATGTACGCCGAGGACCCGGAGACCGCCGTCAAGCGGTACGAGCTGACGCGTCGGGTGCCGGCGCTGCGCGAGTGGGAGATCGCCGCCACCAGCCGCTATCAGCGGGCCTTCGTCGGCTACATGAACGGCCGCCGCGCGAAGGACGAAAGGCCGGAGTTCCGGCTGCGCCACGAGGTCGCCTCCGCCGCCGTGGTGGCCGCGCACAACCACGTGCTGCGCGGCTGGCTGCGCTCCGCCGGCCACGGGGACGTACGCGCGCGGCTCTCGGCGGCGATCTCGGAGGTGACCAAGGCCCTCGGCCCCTGGGTGGACGGCCTCGAGGCCGAGGCTGCCGCGGACGAGGTCATGGTCGTCCTCACCACCCGTCGCACGCCGCTGTGGAAGATCGCCGAGGAGATCGAGGCCGCCACCGGCCGCCCCGACGACCCCGCTACTCGATGACCAGGTTGACGGGGATGTTGCCGCGGGTGGCGTTGGAGTAGGGGCACACCTGGTGGGTGGCCTCGACGAGCTCCCTGGCCGCCTCCGGCGCGATGGAGTCGGGCAGCTCGACCCGGAGCGTGGCCTCGAGCTGGAAGCCGCCCTTGCCGTTGGGCGACAGGCCGATCTCGGCCGTGATCGACGCGTCCGAGACGTCGAGCTTCTGCTGCGCGCCCACCAGCCGCATCGCCGAGGCGAAGCAGGCGGCGTAGCCGGCGGCGAAGAGCTGCTCGGGGTTGGTGCCCTCGCCGTCGCCGCCCAGCTCCTTCTGCAGGGCCAGCTTGACGTCCAGCTTTCCGTCCGAGGAGACCGCGCGGGCGTCGCGTCCGGCGGAGGTGGCGATGGCGGTGTAGATGCTCATGTCGTTGCCCTTCGTTAGACAGACCTGTCTGTCTGCCGCTAGGCATGAGAATAGACAGGTCTGTCTGGTACCGTCAACTCGTGAGCGCAGAAACGTTGGAGGGCCGTCGCCCCAGCCCGGCGCGCGAGCGCGTCCTCGAGACCGCGACGCGCCTGTTCTACACGGACGGCGTCCACTCGGTCGGGATCGACCGGATCATCGCCGAGGCGGGCGTCGCCAAGGCGACCTTCTACCACCACTTCCCGGGCAAGGACGACCTCGTCCGCGCCTACGTGGTCCAGCAGACCGCGCTGCAGCGCACCCTGGTCACGACCCTGCGGGCCACCTCGCCGCGCGAGAAGCTGCTGGAGATCTTCGCCTACATGTGCGAGTTCGGCGCGGGCACCAGCTATCGCGGCTGCCCGTTCGTCAACACGGCGGCCGAGTATCCCGACCCCGCCCACCCCGTACGGCAGGCCATCAGCGAATATCGCCGCTGGGTCCGCGACCTCTACCGCGACCTCCTGGCCGCCGACGGCCACCCCGACCCGGAGCGGACCGCCGACATCGTCCTGCTGCTCAGGGACGGGCTCGTGGTCGGCTTCGACCTCGACGATCCCGCCACGGTCCGCGCCGCCGTCCAGGAGGCTCTCACCAGGGTGCTGGCCACCTGAGCCTCCCGGCCGGCGGGCTCAGGGCTCAGGCGGCGAGCAGGTTCGCCGTGGGGATGATCTGCCGCTGTACGGTGGGGCTGGACCAGTGGAGCTGGGCGATGGCGTCGTAGCCGCTGTCGTAGAACTCCATCTTGATGTCGTGCGCCCCGGCGCTCAGCGCGATCTGGCCGCTGTCGTCGCGCTTGGAGTGGTCCGTCCAGTTGTCCACGAGGAGCGTGCCGTCCACCCAGAGCCGCACGCCGTCGTCGCTCGTGGTGATGAACGTGTACGTCTCGGCGCGCTCGGCGATCACCTTGCCGGTCCACCGCACGCTGAACGTGTCGGCGGACACGGCCGGGTCGGGGGCGTTCGCGCCCCAGTCGAAGTCCACCGCCGGGTCGATCCGGGTCAGCTTGGGCGCGGTCAGGTCGGCGTTGTCGAAGTAGGTCGCCGACAGGCCCTGCTGGTCGATGACCAGGGTCGTGGCCGAGCGCGCGGGGAGCGTGAGCGTCGCGGCGCCGCCCGCGACGGCGGCCGTGCCGGTGCGGTGCGGGGCCCACGCGTCGGAGGTGCTCTGCCAGATCGCGGCCGTGCCCGCCGTCAGGCCGGTGAACGCGAGCCTGGTCTCCAGCGGCTGGGCGCCGACGTTGACCAGGACGACGTTCTTGGACCCGTCCGAGGCGAACGCGTACAGCTGGTCGGTGTCGGCCGTCGCCTGCACCATGGTCGTGCCGAACGGGCGGAACAGGCCCTCGCCGGTGAACATGCCGATGCCGTGGTAGATGGGCAGCGGCTCGCTGCGCGGGATGCCGCCCTCACCCTTCGTGCTGGTCAGGCCGAGCTGGCCGTTCTTGTCGCCGTACTGGTAGGCGGCGGCTCCGGCGTGCAGGATCTGGCCCAGCGCCGCCGCGCCCCAGAGCGTGTTGAAGTGGGTCAGCGTACGGTGGCCGTCGGGGTCGTCGAAGTCGGAGTTGAACTCGCCGATCTGGAGGTCGATCTTGCGGCCGAGCACGGACTCGGCCAGCGCGCCGACCTCCTTCAGGTCCGTCTCGTAGCTGCGGATGGCGGCGCCCAGGAGGTCCTCGTCGCTGATCGGGTCCGTGCCGTTGCCGTAGTCGTGGTAGTCGAGGAAGTCGACCCGGTCCCGCGAGCCCTCCAGGAACGTCCTGATGTACGACAGGTCGTTCCAGGCCGTGGCGGGGCCGCCGACGCGGACCGCGGAGTCCACGGCATCGAGGGCGTCGGTGATCAGGTTGAAGCGCCGGCTGTACTCAGATGCCGACATTTCCGGCTTTTCTGGGGTACAGGTGCAGTTGAGTTCGTTGCCCAGAATGAAGCGGCGCACCGGCGTGCCCGAGGCGGCGAAGTGCCGGTAGAGGGCGACCGCGTCGTCCCGGTTCACCTCGGCGGTCTGGCGGCCGTCCACCTGGAGGATGACGACCGGCTCGGCACCCAGGTCGCGAATGGCCGCGATCCAGGCGTCGCCCGTGATGGTCGTGTCGCATTTGTACCCGCCGCACACGATCGGGCTGGAGTGGTTGCCCGGCTCCTGGTAGTGCAGCTCTATGCGCATCCGGCCCGCTTTGAGGTTGCGCAGGTTTTCGCGGTGCCGGGAGTCGTTCGTGATGTACGAGCCCTCGCCGTACCCGGTGATGCCGACGCCGTAGTCGCCGGCGGACAGCGTACGAACCGGCTTGGTGAAGTCCACCGACACGGCGGCGGACACGGCGGCGGACACGGCGGCGGGCACGGCCGCCTCCGCGGGTGCCGCCACCGGCCAGATCGCCACGGCCGCGGCCAGGCCGCCCGCGAGAGCGGCGCGGAGCGCGCGGCGCGCTAATGCAGTCATCCTTCTCCTGTCACAAGATCCGTGAGAACCCGTGGATCATGACATATGCGGATGACAGTCGAGTGAACGCCGCTGTGGCGGTTCATACTCGAACGCGTGGATCTCACCGCGGAGGGATGAGCGTGGTCACGGAGCTGGTCGCGTACGTGCGCGAGGCGTTCGGGTGGGATGACGACGTCGTGGTGTCGGCCGGGCCGCGCGGCGCGCTGGGGCAGATCTGGCGGCTGGAGGTGGGCCCGGCGCGCTACGCGCTGAAGGAGATCTTCGGCGAGCCGCCGTCGGAGGCGTTGATCGAGGCGGAGCTGGCGTTCGCGCGGCGGGCGGCCGAGGCGGGAGTGCGGCTGCCGGCCGGCTACCCCGACCGCGCGGGCCACCATCTGCTCAGCGCGCCCGGCGGCGGGCCGTGGCTGCGCCTTTACGACTGGATCGACCTGCGCCCGGTCGATCTCGCGGCGCGGGCCACGCCGCAGGAGCTCGGAACGCTGCTGGCGCGCCTGCACCGATGCGCTCCCGCCGCGACGGCGGAGGCGGACGGCGGGCCACCCGCCGCCTGGTACCACCAGGTCCCCGCCGAGCGGGAATGGGCGCGGGCGGAGTATCACCGGGTCCCCGCCGAACAGGAATGGGTGCGAGGGGGCCCGGCCTGGGCCGGGCGGCTGGCCGAGCGGCTGGCCACGCTGCCCGAGCTGTGCGCGGCGGTCGCGCCGGCCGATCCCGCCGAGCTGATCGTCTGCCACCGCGACCTGCACCCGGAGAACGTCCTGGCCGACCCCGCGGGCGCCCTGGTGGTCGTCGACTGGGACAACCTCGGCCCGGCCGCGCCGGGGCGGGAGCTGGCCAGGGCGCTGTTCGACTGGTTCTGCGACGGCCCGGACGCGGACCTCGACGCCATGCGGGCCATGTACGAGGCCTACGTGCGCGACGGCGGGCCGGGGCGCATCACGGAGGCGGCCGACTTCTCGATGCTGCTGGCGACCCGGCTGAACTTCCTGCTGGTCCAGACCCGCGTCGCGCTGGACCCGGGGACCGAGCGGCGGCACCGCGAGTGGGCGGAACGCGAGATCGACGAGTCCCTGCGCATCCTGCCGACGCCGCGCCAGCTCGCGGACGTGCTGGCGCTGGCAGCCTCCCGCTGACCCGCGGGGCGGTTGGTGTGGCTATGACCGCAATGGGTATGCCACCCATGATTACTCACAGTAATCGCTACACTACGTGTCGAAGAGGGCGAACCAGATGAGAGTCGTCGTTGATCTCACCCGTTGCGAGGGCTACGGGCAGTGCGCCTTCCTCGCGCCGGATGTCTTCGCGATGCGCCGTTCCGAAGCCCTCATGTACGAGCTCCACCCGGACGACTCCGAGCGCACCCGCGTCCTGCGCGCCGCCGCGGCCTGCCCGGTCCAGGCCCTGGTGGTCGACCAGGTCCACACGCTCGGAAGGCCCGCCAAGGCCGCCCCGCCCAGGCCGGTGAACGGGAAGAGACCCGTGGAGGTCGGCCGCATCGTCATCGTGGGCGCCTCGCTGGCCGGGCTGCGGGCGGCGACGACGTTGCGCAGGGAGGGCTACGCCGGGTCGCTGACCCTGATCAGCGCGGAGCCGTACGAGCCGTACGACCGGCCGCCGCTGTCCAAGCAGGTCCTGACCGGGCAGGTGGCCGCCGACGGCACCGCGCTGCCCCGGCGGGCCGAGTTCGAGGCCGAATGGCTGCTGGGGCAGACGGCGACCGGGCTGGACCTGGCGGCCAGGCAGGTCCACCTCGCGGACGGCCGGAAGGTGGACTTCGACCGCCTGCTGATCGCCACGGGAGCACGCGCCCGGCCCTGGCCGAACGCGGAGGAGGCCGCCCTCGACGGGGTGTTCGTGCTGCGTACCAACGAGGACGCGGCCCGGCTGCGGCAGCGGCTGACCGCGGGCCCTCGCCGCGTGCTGATCATCGGCGCCGGCTTCACCGGGTCGGAGATCGCCTCCGTCTGCCGCGAACTGGGCCTGGACGTCACCGTCACCGAGCGCGGGAAGGCGCCGCTGTCGGGCGCGCTGGGCGGGACGATCGGGGCGATCGCGGCGGACATGCAGCGCGACCACGGCGTGGACCTGCGCTGCGGGGTCACCGTCGAGGCGCTCGAAGGGGACGGCGACGGTCGCCTGCGCCGCGCCCGCCTGTCCGACGGCACCACGCTCGACGTGGACGTGGCGGTGGCCGCGCTCGGCGCGGAGCGCAACGTCGAATGGCTGGAGGGCTCGGGGCTGGCCGCCGGGGTGTGGGGCGTCGCCTGTGACGCGGGCTGCCGCGCGTTCGACGTCAACGCCCTGGTCACCGACAACGTCTTCGTCGCCGGCGACGTGGCGCGCTTCCCGCACCCGGTGTACGAGTACCAGTTCCTGTCCCTCGAACACTGGGGCAACGCGGTGACCCAGGCCCAGGTCGCGGCGCACAACATGATCAGCGCCGAGAGCGACCGCTGGCCGCACGTGTCCCTGCCGGTCTTCTGGTCCGCCCAGTTCGGCGTCAACATCAAGTCCGTCGGGGTGCCGACCTTCGCCGACGAGGTCGTCATCGCGCAGGGCTCGGTCGCCGATCGCCGGTTCGTCGCCGTCTACGGCAACCGGGGCCGCATGACGGCCGCCGTCGCCTTCGACCAGGCGATGTGGCTCGACTTCTACCAGGCGCAGATCGAGCGGGCCGCGCCGTTCCCGCCCGGCCCCGGCATGGTCGGGCAGCCCGACGGCCTCCAGGTCATGCCGGCCGACGTACCGCAGCGGATCTCCCCCACCTACGGCGCGACCGTGGTGCTGACCGGCCACAACCCGGACGAGCGCCGCGTGACGCTGCAGCGGCGGCAGTGAACCACACCGAGCGAGCACATCAGGGAGCCGTCATAGTGGCAGAGGAAGTGGCAGGGGCAAGCGTCTACGAGCAGATCCTCGACTACGCCAACCGCGCCGATCCGTACCCGCTCTACGCCGAGCTCCGCCGGACCCCGGTGGCGCGGCAGGCTGACGGCAGCTATGCGGTCAGCGGCTACCGGGAGATCGTCGCGCTGCTGCACGACCCGCGCGTCAGCTCCGACGTCCGCAACATTCCCGACATCGCCGCCGAGCAGGAGTCGGGGACGGCGCTGCCGTCGTCCTTCATCAGGACGGACCCGCCGGACCACGACCGGATCCGCTCCATGATGATGCGGCACTTCGGGCCGCCCCACTCCCCCGGCCGGGTCGACGGCATGGAACCCCGGATGATGCGGATCGTCACGGACCTGATCGACCGGTTCGCCGGAAAGACCCGGGTCGACATCGTCGAGGACTTCGCCTATCCGTTGCCGGTCACGGTGATCTGCGACCTGCTGGGCGTGCCCCGCGAGGACGAGCCCCGCTTCCACCGGTGGTCGCAGGCCATCATCGAGACCATCGACCCGACGACCGGGACCGTCGCCGAGCGGGAGCGGCGGAACATGGAGGTCAGGACGGAGCTCGGCACGTACATGAAGGAGCTGATGGACGCCCACCGGCGGCGGCCGGGCGACGACCTGCTCTCGGCCATCGTCACCGACCCGGCCATCGACCTGCGCCTGGAGGAGCTGCTGAGCGCCGCCGCGACGCTGCTCGTCGCCGGCCACGAGACCACCGTCAACCTCGTCGCCAACGGCATGCTCACGCTGCTGCGCAACCCCCGCGTGCTGGACCGGCTGCGCCACGAGCCCGACCTGGTCGTCGGCACGGTCGAGGAGCTGCTCCGCTTCGAGCCGCCGGTGCAGCTGCTCAGCCTGCGCCGCTCCGCGCTGGCCGACATCGACATCGCGGGCACGACGATCCCGAAAGGCGCCATCATCAGCCTCGTGCTCGCCGCCGGGAGCCGTGATCCCGCGCGTTTCCCCGATCCCGACCGTTTCGACCCCGACCGGCAGGACAACCAGCACCTCGGCTTCGGCAGCGGCATCCACTACTGCTTCGGGGCCCCGCTGGCGCGGCTGGAGACGCAGCTCGCGCTGGGCGAGCTCGCGCGGCGGCTGGTCAATCCGCGCCTGGTCGCCGACCCGCCGCCGTACCGGCCGAACCCGGGGCTGCGCGGGCCCCGGCACCTCTACGTGGAGTTCGACGACGTCCTTCCCGCATGAGCGATCCGCGCCTCGCCGACGGGGTGATTCAGTCGGGGCCGTTCTCGTTGCAGACTGGCCCGATGGGGGTGCGGGTCCGGGTCGAGGGCGTCGTTCAGGGGGTGGGGTTCCGGCCGTTCGTGCACGGGCTGGCCACGCGGCTCGGGCTGGCGGGCCGGGTGGGCAACGACGCGCACGGCGTCTTCGTCGAGCTGGAGGGCGGGCACGGCCAGATCGCGGAGTTCCTGGTACGGCTGGAGCGCGACGCGCCTCCGCTGGCCGCGATCGAGCGGGTGACCGTCACCTCGCGTGCGGTGCGCGCCGACGGCCGGTTCCGGATCGTCGCGAGCGACCCGTCGGGGGCCTCACGCACGCTGGTGTCGCCCGACATCGCCACCTGCGCCGACTGCCTGGCGGAGCTGGCCGACCCCGCCGACCGGCGCTACCGCTACCCGTTCGTCAACTGCGTCAACTGCGGGCCGCGGCTGACGATCGTGCGGGCGATGCCGTACGACCGGCCCCTGACCACGATGGCGGGGTTCGCCATGTGCGACGGCTGCCTGGCCGAGTACCACGATCCGGCCGACCGGCGCTTCCACGCGCAGCCCATCTGCTGCCCGGCCTGCGGCCCCGCGCTCAGGCTCGTCGGTGCGACGGGCGAGCCGCCGGCAGAGCTCGTCGGCGCGGCGGGCGACCCGCTGGCCGGGGCCGTGCGGGTGCTGCGGCGGGGCGGGGTGCTGGCGGTGAAGGGGCTCGGCGGCTACCACCTGTCGGTGCCGGCCGCCGACGAGGACGCCGCCGCCGAGCTGCGGCGGCGCAAGCGGCGCGAGGACAAGCCGTTCGCGGTCATGGTCGCCGACCTGGCCGCGGCCCGGCGGCTGTGCGAGGTGGACGAGGCCGGCGCCGCGCTCCTGACCGACCGCGCGCGGCCGGTCGTCCTGCTGCCGCGCCGCCCGGACGCGGCGGTGGCCGGGGCGGTCGCGCCGGGGAGCCGCGAGCTCGGGCTGATGCTGCCGTACACGCCGCTGCACCACCTGCTGCTCGCCGACCTGGGCGCCCCGATCGTGCTGACCAGCGGCAACCGCTCGGACGAGCCGATCGCGTACGACGACCGCGACGCCCTGGAGCGGCTCGGCGGCATCGCGGACGCGTTCCTCACGCATGACCGCCCGATCCACCTGCGCGCCGACGACTCGGTGGTGCGGCCCTTCCGGGGGAAGGGGATGGCCGTGCGGCGCTCGCGCGGCCACGCCCCGCGCCCGTTCCCGCTGGCCTGGGAGGCGTCCCGGCGGATCCTCGGCTGCGGTGCCGAGCTGAAGAACACCTTCTGCCTGGTGAAGGGGCGGCACGCGTTCGTCTCCCCGCACATCGGCGACCTGGAGGACTACGAGACCTTCCGGTCGTACGTGGAGGGGATCGAGCATTTCGCCGCGCTGTTCGACGTGCGTCCCGAGGTGGTGGCCCACGACCTGCACCCGGAGTACCTGTCCACCAAGCACGCCCTGGGCCTGCCGGACGTGGAGCTGGTCGCCGTCCAGCACCACCACGCGCACGTCGCCGCCTGCCTGGCCGACAACGGCGAGCACGGCCGGGTGATCGGTGTCGCGTTCGACGGGCTCGGCTACGGGCTCGACGGGACCCTGTGGGGCGGCGAGTTCCTGCTGGCCGACCTGGTCGCGTTCGAGCGGGCCGGGCATCTGGCGCCCGTGCCGATGCCGGGCGGCAGCGCGGCGATCAGGCAGCCGTGGCGGATGGCCGCCGCCTACCTGGACGGCGAGGGCGAGGCGTCGGCCGTGGCCCGGCGCAACGAGCGGCGGTGGGGGCAGGTGAGCGCGCTGGCCCGGCGCGGCGGGACGGCCGCGCCGCTGACGTCCAGCGCGGGCCGGCTGTTCGACGCGGTGGCGGCGCTGCTCGGCGTGCGCGACGCCATCACGTACGAGGGGCAGGCCGCGATCGAGCTGGAGCAGCTCGCCGACCCCGCCGAGCGCGGCGGCTACCCGGCGGCCGTCTCCCGTGACGGCGGCGTGCTGGTGGTGGCGGGCTCGGACCTGGTACGGGCCGCCCTGGCGGATCTGGCCGCGGGCGTCGGCGTGCCGGTCATCTCCGCCCGCTTCCACAACGGCGTGAGCGATCTCATCGTGCGCTGCTGCCGGATGCTGCGCGACGGGACGGGGCTGACGACGGTCGCGCTGTCCGGCGGCGTCTTCCAGAACGTGCTGCTGCTGCGGCGCACGGTGGACCGGCTGCGCGGGGCCGGGTTCCGGGTGCTCACCCACTCCGGCGTGCCGGCCAACGACGGCGGCATCAGCCTCGGCCAGGTGGCCGTCGCCGCCGCCAGGGACCGGCTCGGCCCGGTCGGTCCATAGGTCAGTCGACAGGGCTTTCCGGCACGTCCCGGTGAGGCCACGGGGAGGCGCCGACCACGACCCCGTACAGCAGGTGGTCGGCCAGCAGCGCCAGGCGCTCCGTCGTGGTGCGGGGATGGCGCGGCAGGCCGAGGGCGGGCGCGATGGCCGCCTCGAAGGCGAGCCAGAACGCCACGCCGTAGGCCGGCCCGGCCCAGGCTCGGCGGCGCAGCCGGTGCGGCAGCAGCCCGTACAGCGCCCCTCCGGCCGTACCGTACCCCCAGTGCGTCAGCTCTACCATCGCGGGTCGCCGCCGGTGGTGCACCCGGTGGAACAACCGCGGGACGGTGCGCTCCAGCACGGCCTCGGGCGGCACCTTCGCCACGAGGCCGATCGCCGTCGTGAACTGCCGCAACCCGGACATCGCCATGGAGCCGATCGCTCCCCGCGCGGCGGCCCGCACGAGGGCCTGCGCAGGCCGGGTCGAGACGCGTTCGCGCAGCTCATCGCGGGTGCCGGTACGGGTCGGCAGGGTCTGCGTCATGGTTTACAACCTCCGTCATCACGGTATGTCCGCTACGTAGAGTCGCAGGTCGGATACCAAATGATATGGGGGCCTAAACCTCTACGCGGGCCAAGAAGGGGGCTTGGGCCATGACAACCACACAAACACCGAAAGCTCTGGACGAGGTGCACATCCTGTGGACCTCGGAGGGCATGAGCTGCGACGGCGACACGGTCTCGGTCACCGCCGCCACGCTGCCGAGCCTGGAGGACGTCCTGCTCGGGCTCGTACCGGGACTGCCCAAGGTGCACCTGCACAACAAGGTGCTGGCCGCGGAGACGGGTGACGCCTTCATGGCCCCGTTCCACCGGGCCCACGAGGGTGAGCTCGGCCCGTTCATCTTCGTGGTCGAGGGTTCCATCCCGAACGAGAAGATCAACGGCGACGGCTACTGGACGTCCATGGGCAACGACCCGGCCACCGGCCAGCCCATCACGGTCAACCAGTGGATCGACCGGCTCGCGCCCAAGGCCTGGGCCGTGGTCGCGATCGGCACCTGCGCGGCGTACGGCGGCATCCACGCCATGGCCGGCAACCCGACCGGATGCATGGGGCTGGCCGACTACCTGGGCCGTGACTTCCGCTCCGCGGGCGGGCTGCCCATCGTCAACGTGCCCGGCTGTCCCGTCCAGCCGGACAACTTCACCGAGACGCTGACCTGGCTGCTGTACCAGGCTGCGGGCATGGCGCCGACGATCCCGCTCGACGACATGCTGCGCCCCACCTGGCTGTTCGGCAAGACCGTGCACGAGGGCTGCGACCGGGCCGGCTACTACGAGCAGGGCGACTTCGCCCTCGACTACAACTCCCCCAAGTGCCTCGTGCGCGTCGGCTGCTGGGGGCCGGTGGTCAACTGCAACGTCACCAAGCGCGGCTGGATGGACGGCGTCGGCGGCTGCCCGAACGTGGGCGGCATCTGCATCGCCTGCACCATGCCCGGCTTCCCCGACAAGTTCATGCCCTTCATGGACGAGCCTCCGGGAGCGTCCGTCTCGGTCGCGATGAGCGGCGCGTACGGCGCGATGATCCGCAGGCTTCGCGCGATCACGAACAAGGCAGCGAACAAGGAGCCGAAGTGGCGCCACAACCGCCGCCGGCTGACGAGCGGGTTCGACCCGCGCTGGGGAAACGGCTGAGAGGGAGAGCGGCGAGGTGGCCATCCGTACGGCAGGTGAGAAGAAGCTCAAGGGCGAGGCCCGCGAGCTGGTGGAGATGTCCTGGGACCCGATCACCAGGATCATCGGGAACCTGGGCATCTACACGAAGATCGATTTCAAGAACCGCGAGGTCGTCGAGTGCAAGAGCACCTCGTCGCTGTTCCGCGGCTACAGCGTGTTCATGAGGGGCAAGGACCCGCGCGACGCCCACTTCATCACCAGCCGCATCTGCGGCATCTGCGGTGACAACCACGCGGTCTGCTCGATCTACGCGCAGAACATGGCGTACGGCATCAAGCCCCCTCCACTCGGTGACTGGATCATCAACCTGGGCGAAGCCGCCGAGTACATGTTCGACCACACGCTCTTCCAGGACAACCTCGTCTTCGTCGACTACTGCGAGCAGATGGTCAAGGAGACGAACCCGAGCCTGCTGCGCCGGGCCGAGACGACCCAGGCGCCCAACTCCGCGATCCACGGCTACCGGACGATCGCCGACATCATGCGCGCGTGCAACCCGTTCACCGGTGACCTGTACCGCGAGGCGCTGCAGGTGAGCCGGGTCACCAGGGAGATGTGCTGCCTGATGGAGGGCCGGCACGTGCACCCGTCCACGCTGTACCCCGGCGGCGTGGGCACGGTTGCCACCCCTCAGGTGTTCACCGACTACATGGTGCGGCTGCTGCGCGTCCTCGACTTCGTCAAGCGGTCCGTCCCGATGAACGACGACCTCTTCGACTTCTTCTACGAGGCCATGCCCGGCTACGAGGAGGTCGGCCGCCGGCGCGTGATGCTCGGCTGCTGGGGCGCGTTCCAGGACCCGGCGGTCGTCGACTACGACTACCGGAACATGAACGACTGGGGCCGCCGGATGTTCGTCACGCCGGGCATCGTGGTGGACAACGAGCTGGTCACGACGAACCTGGTGGACATCAACCTCGGCATCAGGATCCTGCTGGGCAGCTCGTACTATGACGACTGGCAGGCCGAGGAGACGTTCGTCACCCACGACCCGCTGGGCAACCCGGTGGACCAGCGCCACCCGTGGAACCAGACGACCCTGCCCAAGCCGCAGAAGCGCGACCTGGAGAACGGCAACTACAGCTGGGTGATGAGCCCGCGCTGGTACGACAAGCGCACCGGCGACCACCTGGCGCTCGACACCGGCGGCGGCCCGCTGGCCCGGCTGTGGACCACGGCGCTGGCCGGGCTCGTCGACACCGGCACGGTGCGGGCCACCGGCCAGAGCGTGGAGATCAATCTGCCCAAGAGCGCCGCCTTCCCGGAGACGCGGCTGGAGTGGAAGATCCCGCGCTGGGCGAACACCATCGAGCGCAACCGCGCCCGCGTCTACTTCGTGGCGTACGCGGCGGCGATGGCCGTCCACTTCTACGAGCAGGCGATGGGCGAGGTCAGGGCCGGGCGCACGCAGGTGTTCACCGACTTCGAGGTGCCGGACGAGGCGATCGGCTGCGGTTTCCACGAGGCGGTGCGCGGCGTGCTGTCGCACCACGTGGTGATCCGCGACGGAAAGATCGCCAACTACCACCCGTACCCGCCGACGCCGTGGAACGCCAGCCCGCGCGACAGGTACGGCACGCCGGGCCCGTACGAGGACGCGGTGCAGGGGTTGCCGATCTTCGAGGAGAACGGCGCCGACTCGTTCAAGGGCATCGACATCATGCGTACCGTGCGCAGCTTCGACCCGTGCCTGCCCTGCGGGGTGCACATGTACCTGGGCGGCGGCAAGGTGCTCAAGCAGGTGCACTCGCCCACGTTCGGCGCGAGCGTCTCCGGCTGATGAACGAGCGCGTCCGCAGGATCGAATCCCTGCTCGACAAGGCCGACGGGGCCGCCACGGAGCTCGTCGCGGAGGTGCTCGGCCTGTACGGCGAGGGCCTGGCACGGGTCATGACACTCGTGGGCGACGAGGCGGCGGCCCGCCTGGGCGCCGACGAGCTGGTCTCGCCCCTGCTCCTGCTGCACGATCTGCACCCGCTGGACACCCGGACCCGGGTGGAGCAGGCGCTGGCCGGCGCCGCCGACCTGCTCTCCGTCGAGGGCGACCTGGTACGGCTGCGCTTCCGCCCGACCGGCTGCCGCTCCTCGGCGGCCGGGGCGGCCTCGGCCCTCCGGGACGCGGTACGCGAGGCGGCCCCGGAGATCGAGCGGGTCGAGATCGAGGTCGCGGACGCGGCCCTGATCCCGGTCGAGAGCCTGACCGTCCGCCCCGCCTCGCGGGCCCCGGTGCCATGACGGGCCTGCTGCGCCGGCTCGCCGCGCAGTCGGTCGAGCCCGCCCGGCGTGAACCGCGCACGCAGCGCTGCGAGCTGTGCGCCGAGCCGCTGCCGGCCGTCCACCGCCACCTGCTGGAGCTGGCCGGGCGCGAGCTGCGCTGCGCGTGCCGCGCCTGCCAGGTGCTGTTCGACCACGCGGCGGCCGGCGGCGGGCACTACCGGCTGGTGCCCGAGCGCCGCTGGCGGCTGAGCGGCTTCCGCCTGGAGGAGGGGGCCTGGGCCCGGCTGCGGGCCCCGGTGCGCACGGTGTTCCTGATCCACGACTCGGACACCGGTGACCCGGTCCTGTACTACCCGAGCCCGGCCGGGGCCGTGCGGGCGCCCGCCGACCGGACCGCCTGGGAGCTGCTGCGGCGCGACAACCCGGTGCTGCGGCGGCTGGAGCCGGACGTCGAGGCCCTGCTCGTCGACCGCGAGGCCTGGATCGTGCCGGTGGACGACTGCTACGCGCTCGTCGGAGCCATCCGCGCGCACTGGCGGGGCCTGACGGGTGGCAAGGACGTACGCGAGCACATCACCCGATTCTTCACCGACCTCGGCGGCCGGTCCGTCACCGTACCGGCCACCGGCAACGACAGGAGTCCCGCGTGAACAAGAAGTCGACGATCAAGACCGGGCGGCGCGACGTGCGCCCCGACGCCCCCTCCCACGTCAAGGGCGTGGCCGAGGGCAACGCGCTGGGCGGCTACGGCAGGCAGAAGGGCCACCTGCCCGACGGCCGCTCCACGGCCCGGCGCTCGACCGGCGTCAACCCGCGCATGCACGACCCGATCGACCCCGACATGCCCAACCTGTCGCCCGCGTGATGCCGCCGACCTCAATGACGACGACACCGGTTCTGCGGATCGAGGTGCGCGACGTCGAGCCCGCCACGCCCGCCGTCGCGCCCGCTCTGTGTTTCCGGCTCGACCTGCGGTCGGACGCTCCGGTCCAGGCGATCACGCTGGCCACGCAGATCCGCATCGACGCCACCGCCCGCGGCTACGACGGGCAGGCGCCGGAGCGGCTCAAGGAGCTGTTCGGCCCGCCCGAGGACTGGGGACGCAACCTGTCCAGCCTGCTGTGGACGCAGACCGTCACCCACGTCCCGGCCTTCACCGGCGGCACGACCACGCCGGTCACGGTCGCGTGCACCTACGACTTCGACGTGGCCGCGGCCAAGTACCTGCACGGCCTGCCGGACGGCGAGGTGCCGCTGCGGTTCCTGTTCACCGGGACCGTGTTCTACCTCGACGACCGGCGTCTTCAGGCGGCCTGCCTGCCGTGGGACACCGAGGCGGACTTCCGCATGCCGGTGACGGTCTGGAAGGACCTCATGGACCGCCACTTCCCGGACACCGCCTGGATCCGGCTGGAGCGCGGCACGTTCGACCGCCTGTACGCGCACCGGGTCCGGCACACCCTGCCCGGCTGGGACGACGCGGTGCGGTCGCTGCTGGAGACGGGCGGAGGCTGATCCCACATGGACCCTGTCAGGCAGATCGCGCAGGCCGTGCTGTACGAGGGCTACCTGCTGTGGCCGTACCGGGAGTCGTCGCTGAAGAACCGGCACCGGTGGACGATCGGCGGCGTCCACCCCGAGGCGTACGGGCGCGCCAATGACGGCAACCCGTGGCTGACGCGTACCGAGTGCCTGCTCGAAGCCGGGCCCCGCGACCTCGTCGACGTGTCCGTGCGCTTCCTGCACGTCGTCACCCGGCTCCGCGCCGGGGAGCCGGAGGCGACCGGCGAGGAGGCCCAGGAGCGTGAGGTGAGCATGCCGGGCCTGGTCCTGGAGGACCTGCTGCACGGCCCGGTCATCGAGAAGATCGACATCCCGGCACGAGATCAGTCTCCCGAAGGCGGCTGGCGGGAGCTGAACGGCCGGATCGAGGCGAGCGCGCGGCGGCTGCGCCCGGACCTGTTCCGGATCACGGTCGAGGTGGTCAACACCACGCCCTGGCCCGGGGGCGGCCGCGAGGAGGCCATGCGGCGCACGCTGGTCTCCGCGCACACCGTGCTGCGCGCGCCGCGGGCGAGGTTCGTCTCCCTCATGGACCCGCCGGAGGAGTTGCGGGCGGAGGCGGCGGACTGCGACAACGCCGGCGTCTGGCCGGTGCTCGCCGGGCCGGAGGGCGACCGGCACACCGTGCTGTCCGCGCCGATCATCCTCTACGACCACCCGCGGATCTCGCCGGAGAGCCCCGGCGACCTCTTCGACGCGACCGAGATCGACCAGCTCCTCACGCTGAGCGTGCTCGCCCTCAGCGACCGGGAACGCGAGGAGATCCGCCACGGGGACCCGCGCGCCCGCGCGATCCTCGACCGCTGCGACTCCCTCACACCCGACGAGCTGATGCGGTTGCACGGCATCATGCGCAGGACGGAGCCACACGAATGACTGGATTCTGGACCCGGATGGCGGGCCGCGGACCGGCCGAGATCGTCATCGCCGGCGTGCCGGTCGGACCCGGCAGCCGGGTACGGCTGCGGCCCCGCGCGCAGGCCGACGTCTTCGACCTCGTGCTCGACGGCCGCGTGGCCGTCGTGGAGAGCGTGGAGCAGGACGACGAGGGCGCCTTCCACATCGCGGTCACACTCGACGACGATCCCGGGCGTGACCTGGGCGAGGCCCGGCTGCCCGGGCACCGGTTCTTCTACTCCGCCGAGGAGATCGAGCCCCTCGGGGAGCAGGACGGCCGCCCGGCCCCCGGCCGCGTCCTGGTGGCCGGGATCGGCAACGTGTTCCTGGGGGACGACGGGTTCGGCGTCGAGGTGGCCCGCCACCTGGCCGGGCAGGCGGGCGTGCCGGGCATGGAGGTCGTCGACTTCGGCATCCGCGGCATGGACCTGGCCTATGCCCTGCAGCGGGACTACACGGGCGTGGTCTTCGTGGACGCCGCCTCGCGCGGCCTGGCTCCCGGCACGCTCACCGTCCTCGAACCCGAGCTGCCGGACGGGGACGACGCGTCGGTGGAGACGCACGGCATGGACCCGGTCCGGGTCCTGCGGCTGGCCCGGCAGCTCGGCCGGCTCCCCGCGCGGGTGCGGGTCGTCTGCTGCGAGCCGGCGTCGGTCGAGGAGGACCCGTTCGAGCTGAGCGCGCCGGTGCGCGCGATGATCGGCGAGGCGGCCGGCCTAGTGAAGTCCCTGGTTATGGACATGATTGCGGAAAGTGCCACTCCGGACGCCCGCGATCCGGCACCCACGGTGAGGTGATGTGAGATGTGGAAGTCGCGCACGGTGAAGCTGGTCGTGCTCTGCGGGATGGCGCTGGTCGTCATCCGCCTGTGGCCGGACATCCGGCGATACATCAAGATGGAGCGAATGTAGGGGCAGCATGCATGAGATCGGGATGTGCGAGGGGCTCGTCGAGCTGATCGAGCAGCAGGCGGGAGGCAGGGCGGTCGCGGCCGCCCGGGTACGCGTCGGCGCCCGGCACGCCGTCGTCGACGAGGCCTTCGGGCAGGCGTTCACGCTGGCCGCGGCCGGCACGGCCGTGCAGGATGCGGTGGTGGAGCTCGTCATCACGCCGATGACGGTCGGCTGCCGCAACTGCGGCGAGCGCTCGGAGTCGGTCGACACGCTGGCGGTCTGCCCGGGCTGCGGCGACGACGGCGTCGACATCAGCGGCGGCGAGGAGCTGGTCCTGGAGTCGCTCACCTTCGCCACGTCAGGCGCTTCCGGCGGGGAGGTGTCCGGTGTGCCTTGGCATTCCAGGTGAGCTCGTCGAGCGCCTGCCCGAACACGAGGACCTCGCCGTGGTGGACGTCAGCGGCGTGCGCCGGCGCATCAACGTCGGCCTGCTCGCCGACGAGGCGCTCGCGCCCGGCGACTGGGTGCTCGTGCACGTCGGGTTCGCGCTGTCCAAGATCTCCGAGCTGGAGGCGCAGGCGGTGCTCGACTACCTCAACGGGCTCGGGCAGGCGTACGAGGACGAACTCGACGCGCTGCGCACCTCGGACATCGCCTAGGAAGGACCTCTGATGCGGTTCGTCGATGAGTACCGCGACGCGGGCACGGCGCGGGCGCTCGCCGCGCAGATCGCCGCCCGCTGCCGGCCGGGGCGCCGATACACGTTCATGGAGGTGTGCGGCGGTCACACGCACACCATCTACAAGCACGGCCTGGAGGACCACCTGCCGGCCGAGGTGAACCTCGTGCACGGCCCAGGCTGCCCGGTCTGCGTGATCCCGATGGGCCGCGTGGACGACGCCATCCACATCGCCCGCCGGCCGGACGTGATCATGACGTCGTTCGGCGACATGATGCGGGTGCCCGGTGGGCAGGGCTCGTTCCTGGATGCCAAGGCGGCCGGGGCCGACATCCGGATGGTGTACTCGCCGCTGGACGCGCTCAAGATCGCGCGGGCCAACCCGGACCGCAAGGTCGTCTTCATGGCCATCGGCTTCGAGACCACGGCGCCGTCCACGGCCATGACCGTGCTGCGCGCGGAGGCCGAAGGGCTGGCCAACTTCTCCGTCTTCTGCAACCACGTCATGATCATTCCGGCGATCAAGGCCATCCTCGACTCGCCGGACCTGCGGCTCGACGGGTTCATCGGGCCCGGCCACGTGTCGGCGGTGATCGGCTGCCAGCCGTACGAGTTCATCGCCCGCGACCACGGCAAGCCGCTGGTGGTCGCCGGGTTCGAGCCGCTGGACATCCTTGACGCGGTGCACCGCCTGCTGACGCAGCTCGCCGAGGGCCGCTGCGAGGTGGAGAACCAGTACTCCCGCGTCGTGCCGTGGCAGGGCAACCGCATCGCGCTGTCGGCCATGGGCCGGGTGATGCGGCTGCGGCCGCATTTCGAGTGGCGCGGGCTGGGGTTCATCGCGCACTCCGCCCTCGCCATGTCGGACGAGTACGCCCGCTTCGACGCCGAACGCGTCTTCGACCTGCCCGGGGTCCGCGTCGCCGACCCGCGGTCGTGCCAGTGCGGCGAGGTGCTCAAGGGCGTGCTCAAGCCGTGGGAGTGCAAGGTGTTCGGCACCGCGTGCACCCCGGAGACGCCGATCGGCACCTGCATGGTCTCCTCGGAGGGCGCGTGTGCCGCGTACTACAACTTCGGGCGCTTCAGCCGGGAGGAGATGCGCGCGACCTCCTCCGGCCGGCCGCCGGCGGAGGAGGCGAGCCGGGCATGAACCGCGAACAGCAGGTGCTCGCCCGCATCGAGCGGATCCGGCGGCGCAAGCCCGTCGTCAGGGAGGAGCGCATCACGCTCGCCCACGGCGCCGGGGGCAAGGCCACCCACACGTTGATCGAGGCCGTCTTCCTGGAGGCGTTCCGCAACCCGTTGCTCGCGCCGCTGGACGACGGCGCGCTCCTGCGGGTGGGCGGCGAGCGCCTGGCCTTCACCACCGACTCCTTCGTGGTCTCGCCGCTGTTCTTCCCCGGCGGGGACATCGGTGACCTGGCCGTCAACGGCACTGTGAACGACCTGGCCATGTGCGGGGCCCGACCGGCCCACCTGTCGGCCGGCTTCGTCCTGGAGGAGGGCTTCCCCGTCGCCGACCTGCGGCGCATCACCGACTCGATGGCCGCCGCCGCGGCGGCGGCCGACGTCACGATCGTGACCGGCGACACCAAGGTCGTCCAGCGCGGCAAGGCCGACGGCTGCTTCATCACCACGGCCGGGGTCGGGCTCGTCGAGCTGCCGGTCACGCTGTCGGCCTCGCACGCGCGGCCGGGGGACGCGGTCATCGTCTCGGGCCCGATCGGGGAGCACGGCGCCGCCATCATGCTGGCCAGGGACGACTTCGGCATCGAAGCGCCGATCGTCTCCGACACGGCGCCGCTGCACGCCATCGTCGCCGAACTGCTGGCCGCGATGCCGCAGCACGTCCGTACGCTGAGGGACGCCACCCGGGGAGGGGTGGCCACCGTCGTCAACGAGGTGGCCAACGCGTCGGAGGTGGCCGTCGTCCTGCGGGAGGACGACATCCCGGTACGGGCGGAGGTCACCGGCGTCTGCGAGCTGCTCGGCCTCGACCCTCTCTACGTCGCCTGCGAGGGCCGGTTCGTCACGGTGGTCGACGGCGAGCACGCCGGGCGGGCCCTCGAGGTGCTGCGCTCCCATCCGCTGGGCGCCGAGGCCGCGATCATCGGGACCGTCGCCGCGGCACCGGCCGGGCTGGTCCTGCTCCGCACCGCCTTCGGCGGCACCCGGGTGGTCGACGTCCTGGTGGGCGACCCGCTACCCCGCATCTGCTGAACCCTGGTGTGAGGAGGTCTCGCGGGCGGCCGACACCAGCTCGGCCAGCACGTGGTAGAGGGTCGCCTGCGCCTCCTGGATGCGGTGCACCGACGACGACGGGATCACGAACAGGTGCTCGGCCAGCCGTTCCTCCGCCATGCGGCCGCCTCCGGAGCCGGCGAACCCGACGGTCACCATCCGCAGGCCCGCGGCCCGCTCCAGGCCGCGCAGCACGTTGGCCGAGCCGCCGCTGGTGGACAGGGCGCAGGCGATGTCGCCCTCGCCGCCGAGCGCGGCGAGCTGGCGGGCGAACACCACCTCGAAGCCGACGTCGTTGCCGAGCGCCGTCACGAGCGCCGTGTCGGCCGCCAGTGACACCGCGGGCAGGCCACGTCCGGTGAACAGGTCCGCCACCGACTGCGCGTCGGTGCTGCTGCCGCCGTTCCCGAACGTGAACAGCCGCCCGCCGCCGCGGAAGGCGGCGGCCAGCGCCGCCGCGCACGCCACCAGCGGGCCCTCCATCTCGTCGAGCACCCGCCGCCGCAGCTCCAGGCTCTCGCGGGCCTTCTCCGCGGTGGACGCGGTCACGTCGAGCGGGTCGCGCCGCAGGAACGGGTAGAGCGTCTCGGTCATCGGGCGTCCTTTCCGAGTACGGCGATCGCCTCGCCCGCGTGCACCAGCACGGTGTCCCCGACCTGGGCCTCCACCAGCGCCACGCTGATCTCCTCGGTCCCGGCGCCGGTGTCGGCACGCGCCAGCCCGTCGGGCAGCAGCCCCACGACCCGCACAGCCACGGCCACATCGCCACACGTCACGCAGGAGTCGCAGACCTCCTCGTCCGCCGGCTCGCCGTTCACGCGGGGCACTCCGATTCCTGGAACACGTGGACCAGCTCCCACAGCAGGTGGTACATCGTGATGTGGATCTCCCTCGCGACCAGCGGATCCTTGCTCCGCGCGGTCAGCACGTGCTCCGCCTGCGCGCACTCCTCGTCCGCCGTCAGTGCGACGGTCAGCATGCCGAGCCCGCGGGCGGCGGCCAGGTCGCCGTCGAGCGGCCGGATCCCCACGGCGATGTCCTGGGGGCGTCCCAGAACCGGCAGTGAAGTGGGCTCGGCGCCCAGGCTGAGCGCCGGAAGGGCGCGCTTGCCCACGATCACCGGGTGGGTGAACTCCACGGCGACGTGCGCCGCGTCCGAGGCGGCCTCGCCCCGGCCGAAAGCCAGCAGCCTGCCACCGCGCCGGAACCGCCCGGACATGGCGGCCGCCGCCGCGACGACCGCGCCGACGTCTTCCACCAGCGCCGTTCCGGCGGCCTCACGGACCCGATCGAGCACTTCGGCATCCCGCCTTCCTGCGCTGCACGACATCGCCCATTCCACCGTGGTCCACCACGAACGGCGCGGCTTTCCCCGCCACCGATTCGGCAAGGTCCCGGCAAGATTCGCCCACCCGAGGTGGCATAGGCTCCCGACAGGATTCACCCACCCGAGGCGGCGGCCGAACCCCTAGACTCAGCGCTCGTGACTCAACTGGACGAGCAGGGCCGCCACGAGCCCCCTCTGGCTGCCGACGAGACCGCGACCCTCCTGGGCTTCCTCGACTATCAGCGCGAGACTTTGGCATGGAAGTGCTCGGACCTGGACGCGGGCGGGCTGAAGGCGACCGTCGGCGTGTCGTCGATGACGTTGGGCGGGATGCTCAAGCACCTGGCCTACGTCGAGAGCTACTGGTTCAGCCGGGCGCTGCGCGGCGGAGAGTGGCCGCCTCCGTGGGACACGGTGGACTGGAAGTCCGACCGCGACTGGGACTGGCGCTCGGCCGCCGGCGACTCCCCCGAGCAGCTCTTCGCGCTCTGGCAGGAGGCGGTGTCCCGCTCGCGGTCCGCGGTGGCGGAGGCCCTGGCCGACGGCGACCTCGGCCAGCCGGCCAAGCGCACCTGGCCCGACGGCCAGACGCCCAGCCTGCGGTGGATCCTGTGCCACATGATCGAGGAGTACGCGCGGCACAACGGCCACGCGGACCTCATCCGGGAGTCGGTGGACGGGCTGACCGGGGAGTAATCGAATATTGTCGGTGAGCTGCTCTAACCTCGGGGCGATGGACATCATCCTGATTCCCGGCCTCTGGCTCGACGGCTCGTCCTGGGACGAGGTCGTCCCCGCGCTCGAGCAGGCCAGCCACCGGCCCCACGCGCTCACGCTGCCCGGCATGGAGTCGAAAGACGCCGACCGCTCCCAGATCACCCTGCGCGACCACGTCGACGCGGTCGTCAAGGTGATCGACTCCTTCGACCCCGCCGGCGGCAAGGTGGTGCTGGTCGGCCACTCCGGCGGGGGCGCCATCGCGCACGTCGCCACCGACGCGCGCCCCGACCGGGTGGCCCGGGTCGTCTACGTCGACAGCGTGCCTCCCGGCGAGGGCGGCCTCATCAACGACGAGCTCCCGGTCGAGAACGGCGAGATCCCGCTGCCCGACTGGGGGCTCTTCGAGGCGGAGGACCTCGTCGACCTCGACGACGAGCTGCGCGCGGCCTTCCGCGAGCGGGCGATCCCCTCGCCGGCGCGGGTCGCGAGCGACCGGGTGCGGCTGTCCGACGAGCGCCGCTACGAGGTGCCCGCCACCGTCATCGCCTGCGAGTTCTCGACCGCGACGATCCAGAAGTGGATGGAGCAGTCGCTCGCGTTCACGCGGGAGCTCGCCCAGATCCGCCACGTCGACTACGTCGACCTGCCCACGGGCCACTGGCCGCAGTTCACCCGTCCGGAGGAGCTGGGACGCGCGATCGCGACCAGCGTCGGCCCCGCCTGACGGCGCGGTCGTGGTGGCGCGGTCGTGGTGGCGCGGTCGTGGTGGCGCGGTCGTGGTGCCCGGCGGGCGGGGGTCAGCCCGCCGGGGCGCGGCCGGTGGCGGCGTCCTTTGGGCAGGGCGGGTCGTAGGGCACGTCGGGCAGATACTGGCGCCACTCCGCCGGGGTGATCGGCGGGAAGGCCAGCGCGCAGATCTGCCGGGCGGCGGCGCCGGGGTCGACCGGCCACAGGCGGGCGGTCGAGTCGCCGGACACCGTGGCCAGGGTGGCGCCGTCCGGGCTGAAGACCGCCTTGTTGACCTGCCCGAGATGGCCGGTCAGGGTGGCCAGCGCGGTCGCTCCGGCCGGGTCGGCGATGTCCCAGAGCATCGCGGTCCGGTCGTCACTGGCGGTGGCCAGCGTGCGGCCGTCGCGGCTGAAGGCCACCGACTGCACGCTGTCGGCGTGGCCCCGCAGGACGGCGATCGGCCGGTCGAGGGAGCGCACGTTCCAGAGCCGGGCCGTGCGGTCGCCGCTGCCGCTGGCCAGCAGCGTGCCCGTGCGGTCGAAGGCGAGGTAGTAGACCGTGCCGCCGTGGCCTGTGGCGACGCCGAGCGGGGCCAGGTCGGCGGTGCGCCACAGGCGGATGGTCCGGTCGCCGCCGCCGGTGGCCAGCAGCAGGCCGTCGGGGCTGAAGGCCACGGCGTTGACGGCGGCCTCGTGGCCCTTGGCGACGGCCCGGCGTACCGGATGCGCGGGGTCGGAGATGTCCCAGACGTACACGTCGAACTTCTCGCCCGCCACCACCAGGCTCCTTCCGTCGGGGCTGATGGCCGCGGCGAAGATGTTGCCGATGCCGGCCGCCGTCTCGGACAGGAGCCGGGGGCGGGCCGGGTCGGTGAGGTCCCACAGGCGCACCGAGCTGTCCAGGTCGGCACTGGCCAGGAGCGTGCCGTTGCGGGCGAAGGCGACGGCGGTGACGCCGTTGGCGTGCCCGGTGAGCGTGGCCAGCGGGCGGGGATCGGCCGACACGTCCCAGATCTTGATCACCGGATGGCCGGCCGTGGCGAGCAGGCGGCCGTCGGGGCTGTAGGCGAGCGCGTAGACCGTGCCGCGGTGGCCGCCGAGCAGGGGCCGGCCCAGGTCCCACACGCGTACGGTGTCGTCGCGCCCGCCGGACGCGAGGACGCGGCCGTCGGGGCTGTAGCGGACGGTGTAGACGGTGTTCGAGTGCCCCGTCATCACGATCGGGTCGGCGCGGAAATCGGTCAGGTCCCACAGCCGGATCGTGCGGTCGTAGCTGCCGGTGGCCAGGGAGCGGCCGTCGGGGCTGAAGTCGATGGCGACCACGCCGTTCTCGTGCCCGGAGAGCGTGGCCAGAGGCCTGCCGTGCCGGGGATCGCGCAGGTCCCACAGCCGTACCGTGTTGTCGAAGCCGCCCGTGGCCAGGGTGTCGCCGTGGAAGGCTGCCACCAGCACGGCCCCGGTGTGACCGCGCAGGTCGGGCAGGCGTTCGGGGTGGCGCGGGTCGCCGACGTCCCAGAGCATGACGTCGTTGGAGAAGGCGGTGACGACCAGCGTCCTGCCGTCCGGGCTGAAGGCGACGTCCGACAGCTCCTTGGGAGCGCCTTTGAGCGTGCTCTGCAGGTACGGTTTGCTGGGATTCGTAACGTTCCATAACAGCGTGGTGGCGTCGTAGGAGGCGGTCGCCAGCATCGTCCCGTCGGGGCTGAAGGCCACCCCGATGATCCCCATGCTGTGCCCGCCCATCGTGGCCAGCGCCACGGGGTGCCGGGGGTCGCGCACGTCCCACAGGTCGGCCGTGTTGTCGTTGCCGGCGGTGGCCACCAACTCTCCACTCGGCGCGAACGCGGCCGCGGCGAGGCCCTTCGCGTCGCCCATCACCGACGACAGCGCGCCCGGCCGCAGCGGATCGGTCACGTCCCACATCCGCAGCGTGCCGTCGAGCGCCACCGTGGCCAGCCGCCTGCCGTCGGGGCTGTAGTTCACCGCGTAGACCGCGCCGGCGTGGGCGGTCAGCACGTTGGCGTACGGGTTGGCCGGCGTGCTGAGGACCGCGCCGCGCGACTCTGTGCTCGGCCGGAGCCGCTGGGCGGCCAGGGCGAGCTGCGCGGCCAGCGCCGGGTTGCCCGCCCGCAGCGCGACCGACTCGTTGGCGACCTTGCCGGACAGCGCCGCGTTGCGCTGATCGCGGATGTCGCGCTGCCCGCGTACGGCGACCACCACCGCCACCGTGGTCAGCAGCAGCAGCGCCGCCAGCACGGCCACCAGCCGGCGCAGCCGCCGGGTGCCGCGCCGCCGCGCGGCGGCCTCCGCCTCCTGGCGTTCGACGGACGCCGCCAGGAACCGCCTGGCCTGCGGTCCGGGAGCGGCGTGCGGTCCGGCGCCCTCGGCCCAGAGGCGGGCCACGGCCAGCCGCGAGCCGCGGTAGAGCGCGCCGGGGTCGTCCCCTTCCTTCGCCCACCGCGCCGCGGCCTCGGCCAGGTCGCGGCCGACGACCAGCCCCGCCCGGTCGCTCTCCAGCCAGCCGGCCAGCCGGGGCCAGGCGGTGAGCAGGGCCTCATGGCTGATCTGCACCTTGTCGAGGTCGACGGTGATCAGGCGCTCGGCCACGAAGCCGTCGAGCACGTCCTCCGCCTCGGCCGCCACGGCGGGGTCGTGGTCGGCGAGGACCTCGGCGATCGTCATGCTCCTGCGGGTGGCGGCGGTGTCGGACGCCACGTGGACGAGCGTCAGGAACAGCCTCCTGGCCAGCTCCTGGCGGTGCTCGCTCAGGCCCAGGTAGACCTTCTCCGCGCTGTCGGCCACGGCCCTGCCGATGCCGCCGACCTTGCGGTAGTCGGCGATGGTCAGCCGCCTGCCCTGGCTCTCGCGCCACATCGCGTAGAGGGCGTGGGAGACCAGCGGCAGCGTACCGGCCTCGTGCGCCTCGCCGTCGGCGCCTGCCGGGGCGACCTCGCGCAGCAGCAGTTCGACCAGGCCGTTCTCGATCTCTATGCCGGCCTTGCGGGCGGGCTCGACGACGGCGGCGCGCAGTTCGTCCTCGCGCATCGGGCCGACCACGAGCTGGCCGGAGCGCATCGCCGCGAGCAGCTCGGGGTGGCGCATGGCCTGGCCGTAGAAGTCGGCGCGCAGGCCGGCCACGACCACCGTCCGCTCCGCCGCCTCGCTCAGCGCCGCGACGAACCTCGTACGCTCGTCCTGGTCCTCGCAGACCGTGAAGACCTCCTCGAACTGGTCCACGATCAGCACCTCACCCCGCTGCCGCGCCAGCGCGGCCATCGGGTGCGGCCCCGGCGTGAACACGGCGGCGCTCCTGCCCAGCGCGGGGACCACCCCCGCGCGCAGCAGCGAGGACTTGCCCGAGCCCGAGGCGCCCACCACGAGCCGGAGGCCCGGCTCGGTCAGGCGGGCGACGAGCTGCCCGGTCAGCGCCGCACGGCCGAAGAACCACTCGGCGTGCTCGGTCTCGAAAGCCGCCAGCCCCCGGTATGGCTCCGGCCCCGCCGGCCGCCGGCCGGGCGCGCGGCGTACCCGGTGCCAGGCGTTGAGCCACTCTTCCACGGCCGCGTCGTCGCTCACCCCGCACACCCGCAGGACCTCGACCAGCAGGTCGCGGGAGGAGAGGGAGGGCAGGCCGCGCCCGGCGAACCAGTCGCCCAGCGTGCTGGAGGCGATGTCGGCCCCCACCTTGGCCGCCACCTGGCGCACCGACACCCCGGCCGATTCGCGCAGCCGGGTCAACGCCTGGCCGAACTCCTCGCGGGTCGTGATGAGTGCCTGCTCCTGCACGAGCGCCTCCTCAGGCCCGGCTCGCCGTCATGGTAACGGGCTGCGTACGGACTTGTACGGATAATCGCGGACCACTCCCCGGCGCTGGTCGAAGGCGCTGACGTTGATCGACATACTCGCCCGCCGATCCCTCCCGAGCGGGACAGCCGGCGATCCTGCGGCGCCTGCACCGGGCGCACGCGGCCGGGCGGCCACTGGAGACGGACGGCCTGCTGACGACGTTGATCCTGCTGGAGGCGGCCGACCGGCTGGCGGAGGGCCGGCCGGCCGAGCGCGACGGCGCGGCCCTGCCGTACCGGCTGCTGGGCGGGATCGACGCGCTCTGGGCCGGGCACACCCACGGCAGGCACGGCTCCCGGGCGCAGGGGGCTGGACGTCGAGTTCATGCGGCAGCAGCTCGCGTACGGCCGGCGCGAATCGGAGGCCTACATCGACCAGGCAGGTCAACGCCGCCTGAGGCTCGTGACACCTTTCTTGCCGGCATCCCATGACCGATGCCCTGGACGGCAATCTCACACTATGCGAATATGTGTTCGATTAACGAAGATCGTCAGCGGGAGCGGGTCCCGTAGTCATGCCGGGTGCTCGACTCTCCCCTTCTCCTCCAGAACGGAGTGCCTGTGCGCCCACCAACCCCTGCCTGTGCTCCCCTGTCCCGCCGATTAGTCGCCTGGGCCGGGACACTGCTCCTGACGGCGGCCCTGCTCGTCACCCAGGCGCCCGTCGCCGCGGCCGCCGCGACCGTCACCGACCTCGGCGTCGCCGGGAAGGGCGGAGACGTGGTCGCGCGCAGCAGCAAGGTCTTCGTCGCCGCCGGCGACCAGATCGTGGTCACGTCCATCGACGGCAAGGTCATCGACACGATCCCCGGCCTGTCCGGTGCTGTCGCCCTGGCCTCGCCGGAGACCGGCAGGAAGGTGTACGCGGCGCTACGCGATTCGCATGAAGTGATCGAGATCGACACCACCACGCTCTCCATCACCAAGCGCATCGACCTCACCGCGTACCCGTGCCCGTCGAGCCTGGCGCAGTCGTACGATCGGCTGTGGATCGGATTCGGTTGCGGCGAAGCGGGAGAGGGAGGCGTTCTCGGCCTCATTCCGGCGGCGGCGACACCCACCCCCGTCCGGGTCGGGCCGGCCACGACCCAGGCTCCGCTCGTCGCCGTCGCCGGGAGCACGCTGGTGTCCGGGGAGCCGGGAGTCAGCCCCGCCACAGTCAAGGTGTACGACATCAGCACCACGCCTGCCACTTCGCGCGGCGAGATCCGCGGCGACGCGAACGGGCTGCCGGCCCTGCGGGATCTCGCACTCGCCGAGTACGGGTCGGCGGCGCTGTCGGCGTTGGACGGTACCCGCCGGTTCGACACCTGGGACACGACAGCCCTGACTCAGAGCCGCGCCTACGACAGCAGCGGGTTCGGCGAGCACGGTCTCCCCACCGCTGTCGCGGCCAGCCCGGACGGCGCCTACGTCGTGGGCGGCTGGAACTCTTCCGCGGGCGACGCGGCGGAGCTCGTGGTGTACGACGCGACCAACGCGGAGGTCATCTACACAGCCGCCCACCAGGGGAAGGCGGTGGTGGCGGGCAGCATCGAGTTCTACGGCACACTCACCTTCGCGGTTCTGAAAGAGCCCGGCACCGGGCGGATGCACCTCTGGCGGCTGCCGCCCTCGCCCTACCACTCCTCCACGCTGACCTTGACGGCTCCCTCCAAGGTGACCGCGCTCAAGCAGTCGACCCTCAGCGGACGACTCACGCTGAGCAGCGGACTGCCGCCCGGCGTACAGACGCTCGAACTGTACCGCTGGCTCCCCGACGGCACCTCCAGGCCGTTCCAGGAGATCACCACGGCGGCGGACGGGACCTACCGATTCACCGACGCCCCGCCGTCCATCGGGGCGTTCAAGTATCACGTGTACTGGCCGGGCAACTCATGGTTCCGGGGTAGCGGCTCCTCGGTGACCGTCACGGTGGCCTTGTACGAGCCGACGCTCACCGTGACCGGACCGGCGACGGGCAACGTCGGCGAGCGACTCGAATTCAGCGGGACCTTCGGCGCCGACGGCATCACCTTCCCGCGGACGATCGTCACCGTCTCGCGCAAGGTCGTCAGCCCAGATGGCACCGTCACCTCGAAGGGCCTGGTGAAGCTGGCCCCCGCCGCCGACGGGTCGTTCAGCTTCTCCGATACGCCGACCACGGCCGGCGAACACACGTACACCGTCAACTTGCTCGGCAACTCGACCATCGAGTCAGCGAGCACCACCCACGTGGTCACCGTCCTCCAGCCGCCCGCGTAGCATCCCGACGCCCGGGTGACGGCGACCCGGCTCGCCGTCACCCATGCTTGCCCACGCCAAGGGACTACAGATCGCCAAGGCAGCCATGGTGGAGGTCCGCCTGAGCGCCGGCGGAACGACACCGTCCATCGACTGGATCGCGGCGGCCGCCGACGTGTCCCACCGCACGGGTGAAGTCCTCACCCGAGCCCTCCTCGCTTACTCACCACAGTCGCTCCCCCTGGGCCGCCGCCTCATCCGGCTGACCGTCGACCCGCCGCTCGATGCCGGTGACAACCGATGCCTTGCCGCCCTGCGAATTGTTGGAGTGCCGCAATTGCTGCGACACTCCGAGGCGGGCTCGATGTGGGCACTGATCGTATGAGGCCGGGAAAGATTCCGCCGGCACGTTGAATCCCTATCGCAAGTTCCTGACCTGCGGATTCGATTGTCCTAATAGCTCTGGACAATGTTTGGATGATTGGACGGGGCAGATCGCTTGCCGGTGCCGGGCATTGGCGGTCAGAGTGGTGCCGTTCCCGGCGCCAGCGTTCGGTATCGGCGCCATTGGCAGGTGTTCGGATATTCCGCTGAATCTCTGTGCGCGGTTGATCGGGGACTCCCGAGTCGGAAAGTGCAGAGGATTTCTTTGAAAGGAGATCCGATGATCGGACGAAAAGGGATTACAGGAGCGGCTCTCGTCGTCGGGCTGACGGCCGGGCTCATGGCGGGGTCGTCCGCGTCGGCGCAGGCGGGGCTGGGCGTCACCGCCGCCTCGGACAGCTCGGCCGTCCTGGCGCCGGGCTGGTCGGCGAAGTCCTACCTGGGGATCGGGTACCACGACCGCTGCAAGGGCTGGCAGCGGATAAAGACCCCGTACAGGACAGGCGCCTACATCACGACCAGCAGGCAGGTCCACTGCGAGAAGGGCGAGTGGGGCCGCCGGGCCGTGGTCAAGACGAGCCTCCAGCAGTATCGCGGGCTCGGTTTCTGGCGGACGAAGGCCACCTCGGAGGTGAAGAAGGGAAGGGCGGCGTTCACCGTGACGACGACCCCTTCGTGGAAGTGCTCCGGCGGCAGTCAGCTCTACCGCAACCAGACGAAGGTGCATCTCTACTCTGTCCTGCGCGGCAGCGAAGTGGCCACCCTGTACAAGCGGTCGCAGGAGCGCCGGATCCGGTGTTGATCCCGAGCTGGGACGGGGACACAGCTCGGCCGGACTTCGGCCCTTGGCGCTCGCGCGAGCGCCAAGGGCGTTCTCTTCCGAAGGAGGGAGCGGCGGATGAGATCGCGTGAGAGCAGGCATGTCCCGGCGTGGCGCGTGATCGTCGGCGGGGTCGTGCCGGCCCTTGCCATGGTGCTGTGGGCAACGGTCTCGGTGGCGGAGGAGGAACCGTACGAGGACGTCAAAAGGCAATACATCGCCGCCGTGGACGCGGTGTGTGAGGAAGCGTCCCGGCAGTCGGATCTCCGCGAGGAGCCACCTGCGAACCTGCCCGAGGAGGTGGACGAGCTGCGCCGCGCGTCGGAGTCGATGACCGGCACCATCGCCGCGATAGAAGCGATCGCGCCGCCCGATGGTGACGTCCCGCAGGTGCGGAACAGGTTCTTCGTGCCCGCCAGGGCGCTGGCCGCGAGCCTGCGCGAGCTCAGCGGACGCGCGGAGGCGGCGATGCGCGCGGGCAGGGAGGGCGAGGCGAAGAAGGCGGTGGAACAGTCCTTGGAACCGGACGAGAACGAGAAGGCATTGCGATCCTTCGCGGCGGGGTACGGCTTCCGGGCATGCGCGGGTGAATGACCGGGGCGTCCAAGCAACCCGCAGATTTCCGGACTTATTCGGACAATTCAGGTAATCTCATTTGCTCTCAGGCGTCACAGGCCATGCCGGGTCGTCGGCACGGCCGGATGACGGCGCCGGATAGGGCAGGTGAAGATGCCGGAATTACCGGGGACGTCAGGCTCGCAGGGAGACGAGCCTGATCCGCAGTGGACGGGCAGAGGAGCTCGGCCCGGGCGAAAGCCGGTCCGGCCTGAACCGGCCGCGGGCCCGGTGGCGGCCCTCGCGTACCGCCTGTGGGAGCTCAAGGCGGAGGCGGGCGACCCGTCCTTCGCGGAGATGTCGACCCGTATGGGCGCGGCGGCCTCGAAGTCCTCGCTGGCAGCCGCCGCCCGGGGGCAGGTCCTGCCGACCTGGGAGACGACGTGGGAGTTCGTCCGGGTCCTCGCCGTCGACCGGTTGAGGCAGGACGCCGAGGAGGCCAGGCGCGAGTGGCGAGCCCACTGGGAGCGGGCCGCGAGCGCCGCCGCACGTAGCGAGACCACCGAGGGCCGTACGGGTCACGACGAGACCCGCGCCGGACCCGCCGAGGCCCGTGCCGGGCGCATCGAGACAGAGGTCCGTATGGCGGAGCATCCCGAACGCCGAACCCGACCTCCCCTTGCCCGGAGGCCGGCCATGATCGCGGCGGTCGCGACCGCCGCTGCCGCCGCCGGTGCCGCCCTCTTCACCTGGTTCTCCCCGCTCTCCGGAAAGGACGAGCCCACCGCGCCGAACACCCCGGCACGGGCCGCCTCCCCCTACGACGATTCCGCCTTCGAACAGGACGTCACCCATCCGGACGGCACGGTGGTGAAAACGGGGACGGAGTTCACGAAGATCTGGCGGATCAGGAACACCGGCACCATCCCGTGGCGGGGACGCTTTCTCACCCGGCTGAACGACACCCCGTGCCGCGCCCCCAAACGGGTCGAGATAAGGCCGGTCCAGCCGGGCGAGCCCGTCGACATCGCGGTACGCGTCCGCGCATCGGACTCCCCCGGCAGATGCAAGATCTACTGGAAGATGACCGACGAGACCGGGACCCAGTTGCTGTCCGCCAAGAAGCCGATCTTCCTGGACGTGGTGGTCGGCTGATCAGCTCTCGAAGCGTGTCTTGGAACCTGCTGACGTAAAGGGCTGGTCCGATCTTGTTGATGTAACCCTGGTGAGCGGCCGGCAGCTGCAGGACCTTGCCGCGCCGGTCGGGCTGGTCAGGACCGGTAGCGGTGGCGGGTCGCTCCAGCGGCCCTGGGGTGGCCGGCCTGCCAGTTCGCGCGTGAGGCGGCAGGTCATCCGGTGCACGGTGGCCCACCAGATCATGACCTCGTGGTGTCCGGGCTTGCGTTCATGGATGCGCACCATCACGATCTTGCACCGACGCTGCGGGTGCCGATTATTCAACCGGCCAGGTCAGGCGGCATCCTGAGAGCACGATGCGGCCGGTGCTCGGCGTAGAAGGTCCGCAGCTCGTGAAGGAGATGGCGCTCGTTCCAGATCAAGGTCCGGTCCAGCGGGGACCTGGCTGTGGTGCCCATATCCTCTAGTCCATGACAAGGTTACGGCGGGTGGCATGCTCGATGGCCGCCAGAACGTACGGGCGAGCGCCGATGAGAGTACGGACCTCGAAGAAGTCGCATGCCGGCAAGACACCTGCCTGGCTGCGCAGGAACGCGGCCCAGGTCGTAGCCGTCCGCTCGGGAGTCGGGTCGATGCCGTGCGTTTTGAGGTTCTCCCAGACCGTAGAGGCGGCGACCTTGATACCGAGCGCGGCCGGCTCACCGTGAATGCGCCGGTAACCCCATGAGCCGTTCTCCCGTGCCAGCCGCAACACCAGCAATCAAATGGCCGGGACGGTACGCGGACGTCCGCGCCGGCGAGGCGAACCGGCTCCGGCGTGACGGCGCCGCAGCAGATCGCGGTGCCGGCGCAGGACGGTGTCCGGGCGGACCACCAGCACAAGGCGCCGAAGCTTGTCCTTCGGCAGGCGATGAAGCAGCCCAGCAAGGAGCCGATCAACTCGCATGGCCGCCCGCCGGTCTCCGGAGTCCTGCCCGTCGCCGATCTCCAAGCGCTCCTGCGGTACGACCCGACCGGCTCACACGGCATCCCGATCAAGCCTGACCGGCCAGGCTGACGGACGATCCGGTCACGCCCATCGCACCATCCCTTTTCTGAAGGAATCAGTGACCGTCTGGCCTGGTCGACGCCGGAGCCCTTCACGACGTCGGCCGCCGCAGCCGGCGCCACCTCGCGCATCCGGCTCCTGACCAGCGTGCTTCTCGCGCCCCTGCACGCCAACCATGCACTGTTCGCCAAGGCCTTCACCACCCTGGACCAGCTCGCCGGGCCCGGCCGCCTGCGGCTGGGGCTCGCCCCGCCTCGTGGCACTCGGTGATGTACGCGCTCGGGCCCGATGCCAGGACCGCGATCTCCGATGCCATCGGCGCTTACTACGCCATCGCCGGCGACGAGTACGCGCAATACGGCATCTCCATCGCCCGCACCGAACCAGAACAGCTCACCGCCGCGATCGTCACCTTCGACCAGATCGGCTGTGACGAACTGATCTTCATGGGCAACGATCCCGACCCCGCACAGGTGGACCTCCGTGCCGACGTGATCAGCCTCTGGTGCGGTGACCACGAACCTTCACCGGGCCGACGCAGGGAGAACCCGCCCCAGGATGTCTGCCTGGCTTGTCGAGCGCCTTCGATCGTAAACATGGGGGGCCACGAGCCCAGCCGTGCCCCCCATGCCCGCTACCTACGATGCCTCTATCGCTCGTAACGCCGGCGCCTGGCGGACGCCACCGGCATTGCTCGTCCGGAGGCGCAAGGCCCGCCACGCGGGGGTCCACCGATCCAGGTCTTCCTCGATCCCTCCGCAGGGGCTTGCGCGGGGAGGTCAGGAACCGACGTTCCAGTAGGTGCAGTGCCAGGAGCCGCGCGTCTTGACGCAGGCGCGGAAGCTCCGGTAGCCGCCCGGGTCGTCGATGGCCCACGTCTGGGCGCCGGTGCGGCCTCGGTGGACCGTACCGTGGCAGGCGTGGTAGGTGCGGCCCTTGGTGTCGGACCAGTCGAGCGAGACCTTGTCGCCCGGGCGCAGGCCGTAGCCCTTGACGAAGTAGATGTCGCGTCCGCCGTAGGCGTTGGACTTCATGAAGAGCCTGACGTTGTAGCCGCTGACGCGGTCGACCTGCCGACCGGAGCGCGGGGTGTCGATGTGAGGTCCGCAGGAGTAGTTGATCGGGCCCGCCGCTGCCTGGGCGGGTACGCTCGCCACCGCCAGGCCACCCGCCAGCACCGCAGCCCCCACCAACACCTTCATCGTAGAGATCATGGTGTCCCTCCCCTGATCCGAAGTTGATGATCGAAAGGTAGGGGAGCGCGTGTTGAGGAACCGTTGAGATCTTGCTCAGTCGCGGCCGACCCTGGCCTACCGCCGCGGCTGAAACCGGCACCTTGGACCCTCGCACGCACACCACGGAGGTGACCGGAAACGATCAACGGGTCGGGTGAGGGTTTCAGGCTGCGGATTTGGGAGGTCGGCCGCCCCAGCGGATGCCCTTCGGATGCGGATACGGATGCGGGCGCGTTCGCGGCGTTGGGCGGCCAGCACGGCGGGATGGCGAGCGTGGGTGTCGCGCCAGGCCAGGTAGGCGTGAACAGCAGTCGGATCTTGTGCTGGGTGTCATCCCCGTTTCGGCCCGTCAGGCTCGTGGACGTGATCGAGGGCGCCCGGGAGCGGCGCCCCCTGTCCGGTGCTGACCTGATCGTGGATGAAGGGCAGGTAGGCCCCCAAGAACGCACCGTCTTCCAGCAGTTCTCCGAGTTGTCCCGGTTCGAATTCCGGCGAAACGAGCGGGACCTCACGGTTCAGGGCGCGGGGGCCGACGAGCACCAAGATCCTTCCACGGGCGCCCGCTGCCGGCAGAGCTTCAGCCCAAGCCGTCGGGAGATCGAGCGCTCCCAGGTAGAGGTGGCCGGGCGGCTCATCTTCCTCGAACGGTTCGGCGACCCGTATGGCCACCCAGTTCGGAACGAGGCTGCTCTGATACCCCTGCACGAGCCGCACCGACCAGCCAGGTTTGACGGTTGCCTCCGTGAAGCGTTCGCCGAATCCGGCGGGGAGCCAGAAAACTCGCTCCAGCTCCGACAGCCACGGTGCCGCACCACGACCACGATCCTCGGTCACCTCGACGGTGATGAACAGGGCCGGTTCTGGGGCGCCTTGCGGGTCGAGGCCGAAATCGGGCGGCAGCATGACCGGCCGGGGAGTGATGGCGAACGTGCCTTCCGACAGAGACTGGTCGCGCAGACACATCGTTGTATGAGCAGGCGCGCGCGAGATGTCTCTCCGGTTCACCCAGAGCAGCTGGGACGGCGCGCAGCGGGCGTGGTTGCGTCGGAGCTCGAGCAGCTTGGTCGCTGGGCTGAGGTCGGGGTCGTAGCTGGTGACGACGATTTGTACGGTGATGTCCTCGGCGCTGGCGTCACTGGGGTCCCCGCACGTGTAGCACTCGGATACCCCGTTGCGCATAGAAGCGAGCAAGAACTCTTTGTCCTCGGCCTCCTCGTGCGGGATACCCCGCCGCCCCTCCCCCGCGAGGAATCGATCCACGTCATCGGCGAAGATGTAGCGTCGGCCATCACGAATGGCGGTGAGGGCCTCCTGGTACTTCTCGCCCGTACGCTTGACACGGTCCCGGACCTCGCGGCCGAGATCTCGGTTGTCGTGCGGCATGTCTCATTCCAGTCCGGCGGCTGGCCGTCCACGCCTGACCCCGCCTGGTTGAGATCCGCAGACGCGCGTTGGCGCCAAACTCAAGGGACGGAGATAATCGCTCGTCGTCATCGCCACTACCCTGGGGTGGTGTGTCGCCCCCGCGTGGAGGGGCGGCCCAGAGTCCCCGCGTACCGGGGGCTGGAGCGCCAGCACCTGCACCCTACACCAGCGGCGAGCGCTCAGAGAGCGGCCTCGCTAGGGTCATGAAGCGTACCCGGCCTGACAGGCGATTTGGATCGCGATCACTCCTGTTCCACCAGCCGCGCCACGGATGACGACTCGACGAACTGGTGCGCTTCGACCTATCCGGTCCGGCCTCCACCGAGATGGCTGTCCATCATGGCGTCCTGTCGGTCCACAACACGGACCCCCCGGATAACACTCGCCATCCCCGGAAATCCGCTCAGATTCTCTTGATGTGGACCATCCGTC
Organism: Nonomuraea sp. NPDC004186; assembly: GCF_053603495.1. Taxonomy (NCBI): domain Bacteria; kingdom Bacillati; phylum Actinomycetota; class Actinomycetes; order Streptosporangiales; family Streptosporangiaceae; genus Nonomuraea; species Nonomuraea sp. NPDC004186. Next base: position 58,097 of record NZ_JBSGFQ010000040.1, read on the forward strand.
GGCTAAACCTGCGACTGCGTGCCAACACCAAGAAGGCGTACACGATCGCGCTGCGCGCTCTCGCCCGCGAGCTCGGAGGGCGAGACCGGTGCCCGCCGGCCACGCCGACGTCGTCGCGCGGGCGCGTCCTCGTCCATTCCTGACCGCCAAGCGCATCCCAAGTTGACGACAAGAGCATCGCGGCATCATCGATCATTACCGACGTCGAAGGAGGGCTTGAACGTGAATTCCCATGCATTCGACCTGCTGTGCCGTGCCGTCGAGGAGACGGACGCGGGCCGCGCCGACACGGCGGGGCGCTGGCTGGAAAAGCTCCGCAGTGTGATCAACCCCGAGAAAGCAGGCGGCGACGACTTCCTCTATCTGCTTTATCACGACGCCTTGGCCGCCCGGCATGGAACGTGCCAAGACGAGCGGGACAATCTCTATCTCCGCAGCTTCGAGCGTCCGCAGATCCAGCTGTTCGACCTGGTGGCCGCACACCTGCCGATCGTGAATCTGGCAGGTCGCATCGGCGGCGCGCTCCTCGCCGGACATCTCGCCGGTCAGGACGAGGCCACCATGCTGTCGGTGGGGATCGGCTCAGGCGGCCAGGAGGCGGCGGTGCTGCGGACGCTCGCGGACCGCGATCAGGCACCCGGACGGCTGACGGTCATCGGGGTGGACCCCGCGTCGGCCAGCCTCCGCCAGGCCGAACAAGCCATCCGCGACACCGGTGTCACGCTGGACTTCCACGGAGTGCCCCGACTCGCCGAACACATGACCGGCGAGGACTGGGACCTGGTACGCCGTGCGCCACGTCCGCTGGTCATGAACGCCGCGTTCGCGCTGCACCACCTCCGGGACAGTACGTCCGGCGTGGACGAGCGGAACACGTTCTTCGAAAGCCTGCGCGCGGCCGAACCGGACGTCGTGGTGCTGTGCGAGCCGGACTCCGACCATCATCGGGTGTCGCTCCCCGAGCGTTTCCACAACTCGTGGGAGCACTTCCACGCCGTCTTCCGGCTGATAGACGCGCTGGAGGTGACGGCCGCCGACCGCAACGCGATGAAGCTGTTCTTCCGCCGCGAGGTGGCCGACATCGTCGGCACAGCCGACGACAAGGAGCGCTACGAACGTCACGAGCCGACCGCCACCTGGCTCGCCCGGCTGCGTGAGGCCGGGTTCCACCCGATGCCGGCGCCCCCGTCCGCGGTGCCGGAAGCCGCTACTCCCGCCGCCATCCGTCAGGATCCCGACAGCGTGCGCATCGGATTCGAGGGCGAGTCACTCGTCTCCGTCCTGTACGCGGTGCCCGCGCGGACGTAGCCGGCGACCTCGCGGGAACCGTGCCCAGGCCAGGCGTGCTGGTGATGATCGCAGCTTGCTCGTGGCGGGCGAATAGGACAGCCAGCTCTTCCTCGAGCGCATCGATGACGCTGCTCATGGCCTTAATGACACTCCCGAAGGCATGCTCTACCTCCTCGGGTTGACGGAGTTGCTGTTGGCGGAGTTGGGTGGTCAGGCGCTGAGGCAGACTGGCGTCGATTCGTCGACCGGCCCTGCGCAACAATGCCTCTACCCGCCCCGGCGGTCAGCTTGGCCGCGCTTCGCGGGTCGGGTACGGCCCGAAGCATCGCCAGGGCTGTCCTGTGGGTCAGAACGGGGAACGCGGTCAGCGCGGCCGGATAGTACTCACGCAACAGCGAGCGCAGCCGGTTGACCGTCTGCTGACGGGCCCAGATGGCCTCTTGATGTCACCGAGCGACCACCTTGATCCCGCGTACCAGCGTGCGTGCTGGCGGAAGACATGCGCCTTCTGCCCGCACTCGCTGTGTGCGGTTGTGTTCGTGTGGCGATCGAGCAGGTGGCTTTCCATCGGGGTGTTCGCGCTGGGGGCCGTCGCTCGTGTTGCGTTTCCGAGTAGGTCATGTGATGCAGATCACTGGCTTGGGGTGCTCGTAGAGCAGATTGTCGGTGGTGCCTGCGATCGTGTCCTGCGTGGGCGAGCTGGTCGAGCGGGTGGATGAACGGGACCGCGTGCTGGGGGTCACGGACCGGGCAGAGGCGGAGCGTCGGCGATGGATGCATCGGATCGCGACGACGATCTGTCGCGATCCGATGCGGCGGATCCTCGTGCTGCGCCGAGCTGAACAGCTCACTCGCTTTCCCGGCCACTATGACGTGATGGTCGGCGGTGCCGTGGACGTGGGCGAGTCGTATGAGGACGCGGCGGCCCGCGAGCTGTTCGAGGAGCTGGGTGCCGGCGTCCCGGTGCGTTTCATGTTCAAGTTCCTGTGCCGGGATGGGGTCAGTCCTGTCTGGTTCGGGGTGCATGAGGCCGTGATCATCGAGCCATTGGTTCCGGACCCGTCCGAGATCGCTTGGCATGCCTGGCTCACAGAGCTCGAACTGCGGGAGGCCGTTGATCGATGGCCTTTCGTTCCCGGTGGGCGAGAGGCGTTGCGCCGATATTTGATATCCGGGAATGAGGGCCGGCCGGCGGCTGGCTGATCGGCGGCATCATGTCGAGTGGGTGGCTCAGCTGCATGGCCCGATGCCCATAGTCCGGGCTGGCAGCCGACGTACTCGGGTGTCGCGGTCGTGCTGGCGGCGGAGTTGGAGGATCTCTTCGTGTTGGGCAGCGAGGCGCGAGAGCATTTCGTTGCGGAAGTCCGTTAGTTCTTCGACCGTCTGACCTTGGTGGGCGAGACGGTCTTCGAGTGCGGCGATCTCAGCTATGAGTCGGTTGATCGGGGCGTCGCGGGGGTCGGGGGTGTCTCCGGCTTCGCGAATGACGGCGAGCCGTGTTTCGAGTTCTTCGCGCAGGTGGGCGTAGGGGCGGGTGCCGTAGAAGGCGGTGCGGTCAACGCCGGATTCACGGGCGAGGGTCTTGATGTCGCATCGTCCGCCGGGTGGCAGGTCGCCGAGGAGGAGCCGGTCCATGGCGGCCCGGATCCGGGTTTCGTTGTGGTGGCGTTGCTGGGGAGTGAGCCTCCCGGGTGTGCTCCGGCAGCGGTGTCGATCGCGGCGATGACGCGTCTCGCGCGGTCGTCTTCGGCTTTCAGGCGGGTGCGTTCGGTTCGGCGGGTCGGGCCGAGTTCGCCGAGGAATGCCTTGGTCCGGTCGGCGTGCTCGGCCGCGCGTGCACCCGGGGTGCGCCGTAACTGCCCCGCGAGCGCGCGTGCACCTCGGCGACGCGCTCGGCCGGCTCGGCGTCGCGCACGGCACGGGGCCCAGGCATCCCGCTGCGGCGGGCATAGAAGGCGGCACGGGAGACTCCCAGCAGTTCACACCCCCGCTTGACGCTATGGCCGCCCTGTTTCTCCGCCACGATGAACAGGTGCACGATCACCGGGTCTCCCTCACCAAGAAAGACGTCGCTCGCTTGAGCACGTCGACGTCCTGGCGAGGACGCCGGTTCTCCCGCCGCAATGCCTCCAACTCCTGCCGCTCGCTGCTGATCGGTCAGCGATGAGGCGTCGCAGTGCCGCGTGGGCCCGTGGGCCCCAGGGGGCCTTGCCGCATGGCCGGCCGTGGACACCGGCATCGCCCGACGTGGAGGCCGACGAGAGCACGGATCACGGCCCATCCGCGGGCACGGCGCAGGGTTACGGCGTCGGGGCGGGCCAGTGAGCGCCGTAGAAGCCGTCGGCGGTGCCGTCCGGCAGCAGAGTCGAGGCGGCGGCGAGGTCGACGGCCGGGTCGCCGGCAAACACGCCGCCGAGTCCATCACGCCGCAGATGGTGCCGTCCGCAGTGAGGATGTTGGCCGGATACAGGTCGCCGTGGAGTCGGACGCGGCGTCGGCTCAGACCGCGCGGACGGTGTCTGGGCCGGGGATCAGCTCCAGCTCAGCGGCTTCGGTGAGCTGCTTGGTGAAACCCCTCAGAGCAGTCGGCCAGCGACCCTTCGCGGCCAGAGCGGCCGGCGGGCGCCTGCAGGGGCGGGTTGGTGAAGAGCCCGCAGGCAAGCGGCCAGGACATCGGCGGCTTCTGCGGCGCGCGTGATGGGGGACGCGGTCGGCAGGCGTGCCCGGCACTCAGGTGGTGACGATCCAGGGTCGTGGAGATAGGGCGGAGGGCTCACCGAGGTGCTGCGTGTCGGCGTACCGGCAGAGGAAGGCGCGGGGCGAGGGCGGGCAACGAACGAATCACCGGCGAGGAAGACGAGCGAGCGTGGCCGAACAGCGTCTGGATGCCCTCGCCCCCGACCACCTCACTGGTTGCTCCGGTATTCCCCGAGGCCGTACTGGCTAGGGGCACATCGTGAACGGTTCGATGCCAGGCAGGTGGCGGGACCATTCACCGGCGGTGAGCGTACGACCGGCGCGCACGCACAGGGTCGCGGCCACGTGCCGCTCGTCCACGTCGAACACACGGATCGTGCCGTCGGGGGCGGCGGTGTGGAGTTTCGTGCCGTCCGCAGAGAATGCCACCCACCCGCCGTCGGCGCCGTCCGCCGCCTGCTTGCCGTCGAAGACGACGCCAAGCGGTCGCCGGCTCGGCACGTCCCACAGACGTACGCGCGAGCCCTGCTCGTACGTCGCGATCGTGCGCCCATCAGGCGACCAGGCCAGCATGGTGGCCTCGCTGCCCGGCACCGCGGGGAACTCGGCGATTCTGGTCCTGATGTCGCCGTCCCACAGGGTGAGTCGGCCAGGCCCGGAGAAGGCCACCTGCCGGCCGTCCGGGCTGAAGGCGAAGGCGCCGGCGAGCTGCCCGGTGCCCTGTTCGGGAGGCCGGGTGGCGCCCTTCTCCGGATCGATGAGCTGGAGCGGGTTTCCGGTCACGAGCAGCCGTCCGTCGGGGCGGAAGGCGAGGTCGTTCGCGCCCGTTCCGGTCTGCGCTCGTCGAGATCCGCGTTCGAGGTCCCACAGTTCGACGCGACCGTGCTCCCCGTAGCGCGACACGGCCAGCGTGCGTCCGTCCGGACTGAACGCCAGCGCCCGGGCGCCCTGCTCGGCGCCGCCCCCCAGCTTGAGCCGGGCCGACACTTTGTACCCGGGCAGATCCACGATGTGGACCGTGTCGTCGGCGGCCAGGGCGAGCCGGCGGCCTTCGGGACTGAAGGCGGTCGCGCCGCCACCGCCCGACCGGCTGATCAGTTTCATCAAAGCGCGGCCCGTCACCGCGTCCCTGACCTCTATCCGGTCCTCCCAGATCGCGGCCAGCACGCGCGTGGAGGGGTCCAGCCGTACGTTCCCGCTCTCGCTGCCGCCGCCGATCGGCGGGTCGAACACCATCGAGACGTCCTCGGTGTGGACGGCGCCGTGTTCGTCCAGATAGCGGACGGCCCGGTCGGCGAGGTCGAAGCGGAGCCCGCCGACGAAGGCGGGCATGGCCTGGCTGTACACCGCGTCATAGGTGGAGCGCCGCTGAAAGGTCAGCTGCTCCCGGCCGCCCCAGTGGGCGATGAAAGCGTCGCCGAAGACGAAACCGGCCTCCGGGCCTACCCGGTCCTGGCCCATCACCTCCTCACCGGACGGCACCTCGAACATGCGGATCCTGCTCGTCTCTTTCGAATTCACCAGCTCCGTGGTCATCATCATCTTGCCGTCGTCGCTGAAGGTGGTCTGGTTGATGACGCCCTTGTCCCGCTCGAGCGACGGGATCGGCGTCCTCTTGCCCCGGCGTAGGTCCCACAACTCCGCGTCATGGCCCTTCACCACGTAGCCGAAGCGGCCGTCCCGGCTGATCGCGTTGAGCGCGGCTCCCGAGGGAGCGGTGAGCTCCTTACGCTTGGCGACGTCCCACCATTCGGGCAAAGCTTTCGCTCCCCAGGGGATGGCGAGGTAGCGCCCGGAGCCGTCGAAGCTCAACGTGCCGCCGCCCGATCGCCTGCCTTGACGGGCGATGGGGGCGCCGAGCGGCCTGCCGGTGCGCGTGTCCCACAGCCGTACCCCCTCGTGGTCGAGGAGTGCCAGGGTGTGCCCGTCGGGGGCGAGCGCGGCTTGGGACACCTCCGCGCTCACCCCGGACAGCACGCCGATCCGGCGTCGGCCGGTGACGTCCCAGATCCTGGCCGTGCCGCCGTCCACGGACACGAGCACGCGGCCGTCCTGGCTGAGGTTCTGCACGGTCGCGGCCCTGTAGTCGGGGTCGAGGAAGACGGAGGCCGTGCTCTGAGAGAGCGAGTCGTAGAGCGCGCCGCGGGTCTCGGGCAGCCCCGGCCTCAACCGCCAGCCGGCCACGCTCAGCAGCCTCGCGACCTGAGGATCGCTCTGCCGCAGGTCGGCGGCCCGCAACGCGAGTTCCCGCGCCAGCGCGTCGTCGCTCTGGCGGCTCGACTGTCTGCGCAGGTACTCCGCGGTGCCGAGCCCGCCGAGCGCGACCACGAGCAGTACGGCCAGGGCCGCCGCGACCAGACGGCGTCTCCTCGCCCTCGTACGGGCCAGGCTCACCGCCTCGCCGAGGAACTCGCGTTCGCGCCGTCCCAGCGTGAGGTCCTTGTGCGCGGTGGCGGCCCACTGCAGCGTCCGGTCGAGTGCCGAGCCGTGCAGCAGGTCGGCCGGTCTTCTGCCGTGCTCGTTCCACAGCGCGGCCGCCTCGGCGAGCCGCCGGTGGACGGGCAGCCCCTCGCGGTTGCCCGCCACCCAGTCGCGCAGCCGCGGCCAGGCGTGCAGGAGGCCGGGCGTGGCCAGTTCGTACGCGACACCGGACCGCGTGACCAGGCCCGCGGCGCCGAACACGGTGAGCATCGCGTCCACGGCCTGCGAGTCCGGCAGCTCGTCCCTGCCGACGGGCCGGAGTTCGTCGCCGTCGATCATCCGCAGGAACACCTCGGGCGCGGTCGCACGCTCAGCCTCGGTCAGCTCGCCGTAGAGCTCCTCCGCGATCGCGCCCAGGTCGGGCTCGGGCCGTCCGGTCAGGGCACCCGCCTGCGTAAGGCCGCGTTCGAGCAGGTCATCGCCGCGGCGGAGCGGCGCCTCGCCGCCATGACCCAGCAGCCGCAGCAGCACCTCCCCGGCGGCCGGCCGCTCCGTGGGATCCCGGGCGAGCGCTGCGGCCACCAACGCATCCAGGGGTTCAGGCAGGCCGCACACGTCCGGCTCGAACTCCATCACCCGCCCGACGACGGAGACCGGATCCCCCGCCTCGATCACGTCCTTGCCCCGGGCCGCGAACAGCACCACCATCGCCCACGCCCACAGGTCGGCCGCCTCGCTCGCGCCCCGTCCCGAGAACACCTCCGGCGGCATGTATCCGGGCGTGCCCATGATCGGCCCGCTCGTCGTCGGCCCCACCTCACGGGCCACACCGAAATCGATCAGGCGCGGTCCGTCCGGCCCCATGATGATGTTGTCCGGCTTGAGATCGCGATGCACGATCCCGCCCTGGTGGATGGCGGTCAGCGCGGTCGCCACCCCGATCGCCAGCCGGCGCAGCGCGTCCTTCTCGTACGACCCCGACTCCGCCACCACCCGCCTCAGGCTCGGCCCTGGCACGAACTCGCTGACGATGTACAGCGGCGCCGAATCGACCTGTGCCTCGATCACCTTGGCGGTGCAGAACGAGGCCACCCGCTGGGCCGCCGCCGCCTCCTTCGCGAGTCTGGCGCGTGATTCGGCGCCGTCGTACCTGGAGACCTTGATCGCGACCCGCTCCCCCGCCTCCCCGTAGCCCTCATAGACGACGCCCTGGCCGCCCGCGCCCAGCCGGCCCGCCAGCCAGTAACGACCCAAACGCCGCGGGTCGGATGGAGTGAGAGGAATCATTGAGCGTGCCATTTCGGGAAATTCCGGATGGGCTGAAGGTCAAGGACACCTGCCGGATGCCGAACATCGGCGTGGAGCCCAAGCACGCCAAGAGCGTACGCATGATCGGCCGGGGCGTCCTCATCTAACCCGAATCAGGCCTCTCCATCCTGCGTCAGCCGCACGCGCTCAATGAACCCTTTTCAGGCTCCGCGGCGGTCCTGGAGGAGAAGTCGCCGCCGTGGTGTTGTTCGCGAACGCCGCCGGCGGCGACACGATGACCAGCGCCATCGCGGATGGAGTCATGGGTGTCGCTACCGTCCGGCGCTGTCACCTGCCCGGCTGGCGTCGGCGTCGATCCTGCAGTTCGGTGAAGGGCTGTCCGACCGGCAGACGGCCGAGGCCAGCGCTGTTCTCGGCCGGGCCATCGGTAAATGTCGGCGTTCGGCAGCAGGTAGCCGCTACCGTGCCTCCATGTTGGATGCGCACGAGCGATTTGTGGCCTCCGGGCCGCTGCGGATTTGGACTGAGCGGTTCGGGGATCCTGGGCTTCCCGCTGTTTTGATGGTCATGGGGTCGGCTGCTCAGGGTGTCAGTTGCCCTGATGCACTGGTTGGCCGGCTGGTTGAGCGTGGGGTTCAGGTGATCCGGTTCGATCATCGGGACACCGGTCGGTCCAGCGTTGTCGACTTCGATGCCCACCCGTACACCATCGGGGACATGGCTCGCGACTGCCTGGCTGTGCTGGACGGTTATGGTCTGAGCTCCGCTCATGTGGCTGGGACTTCCATGGGCGGCATGATCGCGCAATGGCTGGGGGTGCACGCGCCGGACCGGGTCCGGTCTTTGACCGTGATGTCCAGCTCGCCGATGGGTCATGATCCGAGTCCGGCGTGGGCACGGGCGCTGGCCGGGGAGCCGGCCGACCCGGATGATCTACCGCCGCCGTCGCCGGCGTTTCTCGCGCATATGGCCGCCGGGCTGCCGCCGGGGGTGGAGTCCGACGTGGCCTTGTTCCGGGTCTTCAACGGGCCGGTTCGGCCGTTCGACGAGCCGGCCGCCCGGGCGATGCTGGAGTTGGCGCTGTCGCGGGCTACCGACCCGGCGGCCGCGGCCAACCATCACCGGGCCGTGTGGATGGACGCCCCTGACCTGCTCGCCCCGCTGTCGTCGATCACCGCGCCGACCTCGATCGTGCACGGCGACCAGGATCCGGTCTATCCGCTCGTTCACGGCGAGGCCCTGGCTGCCGCGATTCCGGGCGCGGTACTGCGCGTCGTGCCCGGGATGGGCCATGTCATGACGTCACCCGGCCTGCCCGAGGAGGTCGCCGACCTGATCCGGCTGTGACCCGCCTTGCGGGGGGCCGTGCCGATGAACAGCCGCGCGGTCGGCCCCGCGCCAGCCGGGGTCGTGATCGGGTTGACGCCGTCCCACTCGGTCAAAGGGGCGCAGTGCCATCTCCACTCCACCTGTCGCTCGCCCGCACAGCAGGCCGGCAGCGCACTACCGGTATCGCCCTGACCCCGGCACACCATGGCCACCGCTCCGCCGTACGCGGTGACGTCTGGAGTGAAGAACGAAAGCCAAGGCGCTCGTGGGCGTGCTTCCGGACGGGCTCGCCCTGTCTGAGCGCGTGACTTTCCGCTGCGGTGCCGGGCCTGGCGTTCGAGTGTGTCCGAGTGTGTCCGACCTCCTGTTGGACAGCGAGAGCGTAGGTCTTCACTGACGGTGACGCGGCGATCCGCCGCACGGACGAAGGGACTGTCATGATCGACAACGAGCGCACCGAGCCGTACGAGCCCCCACGGATGCTCGACATCGGCGAGTTCGGGCAGCTGACCCGCGGCTACGGCATGCTCAACATGGACTGGGCCTACTACTACGCGGGGTAGTGAGGCCACCGTGCCCATCGAGTCCCACGGAGTCCGGTACGGAGCCGGACAGCCGGCACATCCCAGGAGAAAGGCACCACTCATGGTCGACAACGAGCCGTACGAACCCCCGCGGATGCTCGACCTCGGCGAGTTCGGAGAGCTGACCCGCGGCATAGCCGGGCCGCTGATGGACCTGGCCTACTACTACCAGTGAGATGAGGAGTCCGGTGCGCAAGCTGAGCGGCGAGGAGTTCGCGGTGCTGTCCGACAGCGCCGCCGGCGAAGCCCTCGCTGAGGCGCTGCACGGCGCGGTGGTGCTGAGCTACGCGTCCGGCCGTCCCTGTCTGCTGGCCGCCTCGCCCGGCGAGATCGTCCACGCGGAGGCGGGCCACGCGCGGCTGGCGGTGATCGGCACGTGCCCGGTCACCGCCGGTCGGCTCCGGCGGATGGCGGCGCGGCTGGGGTGCCTGGCGGACGCCGACGCGGTGGCCGCGGCGCTGCCCGGCAGTTTCCATCTGGTCGCCGTCGTGGGCAGGCAGGTTCGGGTGCAGGGCACCGCTTCGGGCATGCGGCGGGTGTACTACGCGCGGGCCGGCGGGGCGGTGGTCGCGTCCGGTCGGGCGGCGCTGCCGGCCGCGCTGACGCGGGCGGCGGTGGACGAGCAGGCTCTGGCGATGCGGTTGCTGATGGCGGTTCCGCCGGCGCTGGCCGAGCCGCTGTGGGAAGGGGTCGCCATGGTGCCGCCCGGTGAGGCGGCGCACATCGACGCGGACGGGGTGCGGCTGCGCGCCTGGTGGCGGGCGCCGGCGCCGGAGGTAGCGCTGGAGGAGGGCGCTCCCGTGGTGAGGGCGGCCCTTGAGGAGGCCGTGGCCGCCCGGATCGGCGAGGGCATGGTAGTGGCCAGCGATCTGTCCGGCGGTCTCGATTCCACGCCGGTCAGCTTCCTGGCCGCCGCGGCGGCCAGGAAGCGGTCGGCGAAGCTGATCACGTTCCTGCTGGCCATCGACGATCCCGAGCATGACGACCCGGAGTGGGCGACCCGGGCGCGGGCGCACCTCCCGGGCGAGCACGGGGTGGCCCGGCCCGGTGAGGTGCCCAAGTGGTTCGCCGGGGCGGCCGAGGCCGTTTCCGGGCTGGACGAGCCCACGCGGTGGCTGCGCGCGCTGGCCCGCGAGCTGGCGAGTTCGGCGCTGCTGGCCGGGCGAGGAGCGGCCGTGCGCCTGACCGGGCACGGCGGCGACGAGGTCACCCTGCTGCCCGACTGCTACCTGCACGACCTGGCCCGTCGCCACCCGGCGGCGCTCTGGCCCCACCTGCGCGAGCGGCGGTCCAGGGCCCGATGGCCGCTGTGGGCGTGCGCCCGCGCGCTGGCCGACCGGCGCCCCTATGCCGCCTGGCTGGCGGATCAGGCGCAGACGCTCAGCGCGCCGCTGTCCCGCTTCCGGCCGGACTTCGGATGGGAGCAACCGCTACGCCTGCCTGACTGGACGACCGAGGCTGCGACGGACACGGTCCGCCGGCGGCTCGTCACGTGCTCGGCCGAGCCGTACTCCCCTCTGCGCGCCCAGCACCAGAGCCTGTCGAGCGTCCGTACCATCGCCGCCTCCCTCGACGGCGTGCGGGGCCTGACGGGCCGCGTGGGCGCCCCCATGCACGCCCCCTATCTGGACGACCACGTCGTCGCCGCCTGCCTGGCCGTGCGGCTGGACCAGCGGGCGGTGCCGGGCGCCTACAAGCCGCTCACCCGGGCCGCGATGTGTCCCGTCATGCCGGCCGAATGTTTGGAACGTACCACCAAGGGGGAGTTTTCGGCCGACATCTACCAGGGGCTGCTCCGCCACCGCGACCAGCTCCTGACCCTGCTCGACGGTTCGCTGCTGGTGGAGCGCGGCCTGGCCGACGCCGCCGCCCTGCGCCGGGCCTGCGTGCGCACCCCGGCCGAGGGCGGGCCGGGCGTGATGGCACTCGACGTCTTCATCGCCGCCGAGAACTGGCTACGAGCCCTTCTCGCCTACCCCACCCAGGAGGAGTCGTGTGCGTGAGGCTTCGCCCCGGCGTCACTCTCACCCCGATCGACGAGGTTGCGGTGCTCCTGGACGAGCGCACCGGCCGCTACCGCCAACTGAATGCCACCGCCGCGCTCGTCCTGCGCAACCTGCTGGCGGGACACGGCCAGGACGAGGCCGCCCGCGACCTCGTCCGGACCCATCCGGCCGCAACGCCCACCGCCGAGGCGGACATCGCCGCGCTCGTCGCGCAGCTGCGCGCCGCGAACCTGATCGTCGAGACCGTCGACCGGGAGCAGCCGCGATGAGCGTGCCCATGGTGCCCGCCAACCGACCCGCCCTGCCCTGGCGCCGCCGCCCGCCTGCGCTGGCCGCCGTGGCCGCCGCACACCTGATCGCCCGCCTGCCGCCGGCCCGCATCCGCGCGGTGCTGGCCTTCGCCCGCCGCGGCGCCGCGCCCGCGAGCGCCGAGCAGGCCAGAGCGGCACGGGACGCGGTGATCGCGGTCAGCCTGTCGTGTGCCGGGGAAGGCTGCCTGCCCCGCTCCATCGCCGCCGCCCTGCTGTGCCGGTTGCGCGGATGCTGGCCCACCTGGTGCGCGGGCATACGGGTCCACCCGTTCGGCGCCCATGCCTGGATCGAGGCCGACGGCCAACCCGTCGACGAGCCGCCCCGCCACTACCGGGTCACGATCGCCATCGCCCCGGACAGAGAGCTTCGAAGATGAGGGTCCGATGGCAGGGCCGGAGCGGGCGGCCACCTCGATCGAGGAGATCACTGAATGGACGAGCCGCTGGAAGCGCGGTTCTGGATCGCCTCACCCACGCCAGCGGCGGCCCGGCGTGGCGCCGAGGAGTGCAGCTCAGATCGCCGTCCCGACCAGCAGCTCGGCTCGGGTGAGGACGATGCGTCCAGCCGGTGGCATGTGTGAGCCGTCCATCGCCGGTGAGCACCAGAAGCGTTCGGGAGGGGAGTCACCGGCGCCGCGGCGGGTGTTTCCCCAGGACGGCACCGGGGGGCGCGGCTGGATCCAGCGGGCAGGGGAAAGAGGCCCTGCGTCCTACATGACGGCGATCATCGTCGACATCTCCATGGTGTCGTGCCTCGCGTGTGCGTGGGCGGCTCCGGCGGCGGCGTCCGCCAGCGTCGGCCATCGCCATTCGCTCAGCATGTGGTCGGGCTGGAAGCCCACGGCGGTGAATCGATAGCAGCCCAGCTCGGCGACGTATCCGGCGGTCCCGATCAGCACCTTGCCCTCGAGGTGCACTTGGGCGCCGCGCCGGTCGTAGCGGATCGTGTAGTTGTAGGCGGGCCAGAGCCAGTCCGTGACCCTGACGCCTCGCGCCACGCCTTCCGCGTCCCGCCAAATATGCACGCTCTCCGGCACCCAAGCTCCTTCTGATCTTTGCCTCACCAAGCTAACGAGACAGCTCGGACATAAGTGCCCGAGTACCGGCCGCGCAGGAGCTGACCAGACAGAACTTCAGGTTCGCCGCCGTTCTGCGGCGGCTGGCTACTCGACGACGTCGCACCGTTCCTGCCCCAAAACCGCCGCACCTCCAGGACACGGGGGCCAGGAGGTGCGGGGCTTGTCGTGCTCCTCGGGGGTCAGCTTCGCCGCCACCGCCAGTACGGGTCGCTGCGGGCCCACGGTATGGCGCGGCCCAGTGAGGCGATCTTGGTTGGCGACGGGCCGGTCAGGGGCACTTGGCCCGCATGGTGGGGCTGTACCCGTTGCCGCCCCCCATGAGGTGCCCCATCAGGCGGTAGGTGAACGTGGTGCCGCGCTTGCACCCCTTGTACAGAGTCTTCGGCCCCGGGGCGTTGTAGGTCGTGCCCGCGATCTTCTGCCAGCCCCACCAGCGCTTGCGCTGGAGTTGGATGGAGACCCGCGCGGACGACCGGCACCCCGGGGCCCACGAGGTCGCCGCCACGTGTCCCCTGCGCATCTCCGGCTTGTAGACGCGGATCTGGCACGAGGTCGCGGTGGTCGCCGCGGTGACGCCTGCGGGGGCCGCGGCGGCCGTGCTGGACTGCGCCGTGGGGGCCGCCTGGGCAGGGGCTCCGGCCGCGAGTCCGGCGGCCACGACCGCGGCACCGAGGATGGTGGTCTTAATCGTTCGCATTGCCTCTCCTTGGTCGTACCGGATGCGGAGAACGTAGCCTCGCGCGTGTTGAGAGGCTGTTGAGAACCTGTTGAGTCCCGACTCGCGCACAAGGACGAGGACCGAACTGAGCTTTCGTCCCGGACGTAACGGCCAAGAGCAGGAGTGGACGTAACGGCCAAGAGCAGGGGTGGACCAAGGTATCGCCACGGGGCAAGCCTGGCCCGGAGAAGGCTCGACCCCGACAACTGGACCGCGGAAGAACAGTTCGTGCATGACGTGCTGACCGCGCCGCCAGAGACCGTCTACAACGAGTGAGCTCAGGGAGGTCCGTAGCCCTCGGGGGTAGAGTTCCAGTACATGATCGACATTCCGCTCCGGTCAACGACTCCTCCGGGCCCTGCTACCGGAACCCCCGGCCTGACGCTGTACGGAGCGGACATCCCGGCCTCGGGTGCGGTGGTCGTGTGCCCCGGCGGCGGTTACGCCAGACTGGCCGAGAACGAGAGCACGGACGTGGCCCGCTGGCTGGTCGCGCTGGGCGTCGACGCCTACGTGCTCCGCTACCGGGTGGCCGGGGGCGAGCCGGGCCGCGAGCCGCTGCATCCAGCTCCCTTGGACGACCTGCGCCAGGCGATGCACGTCGTCCGGGAACGTGGCGCCACGCGGGTCACCGTCATGGGATTTTCCGCCGGCGGCCATCTCGCCGCCACCCTCGCCCGCGCCGGCACGCCGTTCGAGCTCCATGTCTTTCCCGAGGGCAAGCACGGGCTCGCCCAGGGCGAACCGACCGCGTCCGCATGGCCCAGCCTCTGCGCCACGTGGCTCGCAGCCCAAGGCTTCGGCCCGCGTCCCTGATCGCCGGCCGCCCGCAGGGGGGCGGCGGCCTTGTGGTCCTCCTTGGGCCCGATCGCGGGCATATCACTCGAAGATGGCCTCGACCAAGGCATCCCCCGTCTCCGCCCCATCGACCAAACCCATTGTCGGCAGGCTCCAAGTCGTTCGGGGTGCAGGTACGACGAAGGGTGTCGAGGAGCCCACGCCCACCACCCGGGTGCCGGAGCCGGCGATGCTGCCGTGCCGTGGAGCCCATGATCACAGGCCGCCACAGCGGCGCGGCCGTCCTGATCCCATCAGCGCAGGGTGGCCAGCGTGTCGAGGGGGTTGTCCAGGAGGTTGGCGAAGGCGAGTTCGGCGGCGCCGGCGAGCGTGGTGTCGTCGCCGAGGGCCGTCACGGCCAGGCGGACACGTTCGCGCGACACCGGCAGGACATGCGCGTCGATCCGGGCACGGACGCGTGACGCGGCGCCCGGGTAGACATCGCGGAGCATCCCGCCGAAGACCACGAGCGCCGGGTTGAACAGGTTGATGAGGTTGACGACGCCGACACCGAGCCAGTCGCCGATGCGGTCGAGGGCGTCCCGCGCGCGGGCGTCGCCGGTCCCGGCGAGTACGACGACTGACCGGATACCGTCGCGTCCGACGAGTTCGCCGGACCGTCCCGCGTAGTCGAGCAGCGCCTCCTCCCCCACCTCGGCCTCCAGGCAGCCGCGCGACCCGCACAGGCAGGGCCGCCCGTCGAACGGGTTGACCAGCATGTGCCCGAGTTCGCAGCCGTAGCCTCCGTCTCCGTCCAGGAGCTTGCCGCCGACGATGATCCCGCCGCCGACGCCGACGTCCCCGTGCAGGTAGATGAGGTTGTCGACGTCGCATCCCGCGCCGCGTACGTGCTCGGCGATCGCACCCAGGTGTGCCTCGTTGCCGACCTCGACGGGAAGCCCGAGACCGAGCCCGGCGGCGAGTTCCGCGCCGAACGCCTGGTCCACCCAGCCGAGGTGCGGCCCGTACCGGACCGTGCCGTCGGCGCGCCTGATCAACCCGCAGTACGACGCGCCCACACCCACGCACAACGCGCCCGGACCGGCCCCGGCGACCAGTTCGCGGCCGAAGGTGGCGAGGACGCCGACGACGTCCTCCAGGTCGACCCCGGCGCGGGTGCGCACGGCCTCGCGGCGGTCGAGGACCCGGCCGCCGAGCCCGACACGGGCCGCGAGCAGCCGGTCCACGGCGACGTCGAACGCGAGCCCGTACAGCGTCCCCTGCTCGGGCATGACGACGATGGACGGCCGCCCAGCGCGACCCCGCCCGATGGGGACGTCCTCGCGGACCAGCCCGGCGGCGGCGAGCTCGGCGGTCAGGTCCATGATGGTGCTGCGGTTGAGGCCCATCCGGCGGCTGAGCGCGGCCCGTGACACGGCCCCGTCCTTATGGACGCGCCGCAGCACCTCACTCAGGTTTCGTTGCCGCATCTGCTCCTGTGTCCGCGCGCCCGCCACCGATCCCGTCATCCCCGCCAGCCTAGGCCGGGGACGGCACTTGTGAACAGCAGGACAGCCATGAGCGCGACCCACTGGTGACAAGCGTTCCGAGGCGAGGAGCTACATCTCAGGAAGGCCAGTTCAAGCTGCATGGATGGGCAGTAACCGCAGCGCGGTGAATGTGATGGTGAGGTAGGCCAGGAGGAGGAGCACGGCCGATCATCATGCCGCCCGCGTCTGCCTCTCTTGACGGCCCGAGCTGCGCGCACGCCAAGCGCGGCGATGACCACGGGGCAACTCTGCGCCCTGCCGATGATCTCATTTACTCAGCGCTGATCAACGGCGGCGGTCGCGCACGGTAGCGGGGAACACCGGCCGACGTCGAGAAAGGCGCTGACCCCTAATGTTTCGGCGTTCCGTAAGGGTCGTGCGGCGTGTCGGCGTAGGCCCACTGATGGTCACGGGCGTGACGGCAGGCCACCTCGACGTCCCCGGCGCGCATGACGTCCAGCAGCTCGCGGTGCTCGTCGGCGACCCGCTCGAGTTTCGGCCTGGTGACCATGAGAGCGATGGCCGTGCGCGCCTCGATCTGCAGCGCCTCCCAGGCGCGGGTCAGCAGCACGTTGCCGCCGGCCTGCACGACGTGCCGGTGAAACCGCGCGCTGGCCAGGCCGATGCCGTGCACGTCGTTGTCCTGGGCACTGCGGTACATCTCCTCGACCGCCTCCCCCAGCCGGTCGAAGGGGAGGGTTCCGGCCAGCATGGCGAGCCGCGTCGCGGTCTCCTCAAGGGCCGCCCGCACGATGTACGCCTCGCGGATGGTCTGCTCGGCGAAGGGAAGCACCCGGCTGCCGTGACGAGGCCGGCCGTCGATGAGGCCGAGGCCCTCAAGCTGCCGGAGCGCCTCCCGGACCGGGGCCTGACTCGTTCCGAACTCGATGGCGATCTTCGTCTCGATGAGCCGGTCGCCCTCGCCGAGTTCGCCGGAGACGATCCGTTGCAGCAGACCGTCGCGGATCTGTCGGCTCAGCGTCGGTCGCGCGGAGCGCGGGCTCCCCGTGGGTTCCGACAAGAAACCTCCTGACGTTGAGGGCCCAGCGGGCCCTTGACTCTTCGATCATGCCACGTAAGTTAATTATCGATATCGATAAGTGGAGTGCACATGCTGACCTCCGTTCAGACACCCGAGAGTCCCGAAGCGGCTCGTGCGGCGCTTCAGGCCGGGGCCGTGCCCCTCGGCGGCGGCACCTACCTGCTGGCCCGCCTGGACGATCAGGCCGGCCGCGACCTGCGGCTGGTCAGCCTGCGCCGGGCGGGACTGTCCGGCATCGACGTCCAAGGCGACACGGTGGCCCTGGGCGCGGCCACCACTCTCGCCGACATCGAGGACGACGATCGGCTGAGCTACCTGTCCGGCTGTGTGCGGTCGATCGCCGCGCCGCCGGTCCGCAGCCTCGCCACCGTGGCGGGCAACCTTTTCGTGCCCCAACCGTACGGCGACCTGGCGGCGGCTCTTCTGGCCCTGGACGCGGAGCTGGACGTGCTCGGCGCCGACGGAGCCCGCCGCGAGCCGCTCGAGCAGGTCGTCACCGGCGGCCTGCGGGCGGGCGACCTGGTGACCCGTGTCCGGTTCACCGCTCCGGCCAAGGACGCGTTCCGGTTCTACAAGGCGAGCCGGCGGCGGCTCAACTCGGGATCCATCGTGACGGTGGCGGCCCGGATCACGATCGAGGACGGCCTGGTCAGCGACATCCGTCTCGTGCTCGGCGGCCTGGCGCGGCGCCTGGTACGCGCGGTCGGCGCCGAGCGCGTTCTGCTGGGCGCGCCGCTGAACGCCCAGGTCGTCGCCCAGGCAGCCGGAGCCGACGTCATCGAGCCGTTCGACGACGCCTACGCCTCCGCCTGGTACCGCGCTCGGGTCTACCCCGTCCACCTGCGTCGCGCCCTGCTGGGGGCCTGAAAGGGGATCGCATGCCCTCGACCATCGTCACACTCAAGGTGAACGGCACCGAGCGGGAGTTGATCGCCCGGCCGTCGACGACGCTGCTGAGCGCGCTGCGCGACACATTGGGACTGATGGGGGCCAAGCGCGGCTGCGCGCAAGGGGGCTGCGGCAGCTGCACGGTGCTGCTGGACGGCCGGCCCGTGGTCTCGTGCCTGATCCCCGTCGTGACGATCGACGGCTCTGCCGTGGAGACGATCGAGGGCCTGGCCGAGGGCGACCGGCTCGGCGACGTACAGCAGGCGTTCGTCGACCTCTTCGCGACGCAATGCGGGTTCTGCACCCCGGGGATGATCATGTCCGCCACGGCCCTGCTCAACCGGAAGCCGGATCCGACCCGCCAGGATGTCACCGAGGCGATCTGCGGGAACGTCTGCCGCTGCACGGGATACGAGCCGATCATCACCGCCGTCCTCGCCGCCGCGCAACGCCGCAGCGCCCCGCTCACGAACGCGGAGGCCGAGGTCTGATGGCGCGCCTCACCCCGATCGACACCACGTACTTCAAGGGCGGGCGCGCGGACGACTTCGCCGTCATCGGCTCCGCCGTCCCGCGCTCGGACGCCCGCGCTCACGTCACCGGCCGCACGGTCTTCTTCGAGGACATGGCGCTGCCGGAGATGACGCACGTCAAGATCCACCGGTCCACGCGGCACCACGCCCTCATCAACCGGGTCGACGTCTCCGGCGCCCTCGGAGTCCCGGGCGTGCTTCGGGTCATCACCCACCAGGACGTGCCGAACAACTGGTACACCGTGCTGCGCCTGATCGGCGTGGGACCTGACGACGAGCCGGTGCTGGCCGAGGATCGCGTCCTCTACCGCGGCGAGCCGATCGTCGCCGTCGTCGCCGAGACCGAGGACGCCGCCCGCGAGGGCGCGGCCCGGGTCACGGTCGACTACACCGACCTGCCCGCGGTCCTCGACGTCGAGGAGGCCCTGGCCGACGGCGCCCCGATCATCAAACAGGCGGGCGCCAACCACTTCGTGTACGAGGGACATCACTGCCGCCGGATCCGCTTCGGCGACGTCGAGCGAGGTTTCGCCGAGGCGGACCGCATCATCGAGGGCCGCTACAGCTCCTCCCCCATCGAACACGCGCCGACCGAGCCGACCGGCTGCATCGTCGTCCCTCAGGGCGACGGCCGGCTGCGCATCCACACCAACACCCAGGCCGCCTTCTTCACCCTCGACAACACCGCGCTCATCCTCGGCGTCCCGCCTACCAGCCTGCGCGTCGTCGGGGGCACCGTGGGGGGCGGCTTCGGCGGCAAGGTCGACGTCATCGTCGAGCCACTCGCGTGCATCGCCGCCATGCTCACCGGCCGGCCGGCCAAGTATGTCTACAGCCGCGCCGAGGAGATGCAGGTGTCGTCCCCTCGAGCGGCCGAGCGCATCTCCATCAAGGACGGCGTCATGGACGACGGCCGGATCGTCGCCCGCAAGATCACGCTCTACGTGGACGCGGGCGCGTACTCCCGGCACAGCCCGTACGGCACCACCAAGGCGGCGGCGCACATGCCCGGCCCGTACACGATCCCGAACGTCCATGTCGACGCGTACTGCGTCTACACCAACCGCACGCCGTCCAGCGCCATGCGCGGGTTCGGCGTCACGATCGGCGACTTCGCTCTGGAGTCGCACATGGACCGCATCGCCCGGGAGCTGAACATGGACCCGCTGCGGCTCCGGCTCAAGAATGCCTACCGGGACGGCGACATGAAAGCTCATCGCAAGATCGCGTCCGGCACGGCGTTGGTCGAGGTGATCCAGAGCGCCGCCGACCTGGTGGGGCACGACCTTCCGCCGGAGTACCGGGCGATGTCCTCGACCGAACGACCGGAGGGCTGAGCGATGGCGTTACGGCACGGCCGCGGATACGCGGCGGTCAACTACCCGACCGGCATGAACCTCGGCGGCGACCCGTCGCAGGCACTCGTCCACGCCACCACGATGGGCGGATTCGTCGTCACGCTCTCCTCGGTGGATCTCGGCCAGGGGCTGCGGACGGTCATCGCCCAATGCGCGGCCGAGACACTCGGCATTCCGATCGAGAACGTCATCGTCGACACCGCCGACACCGACACCGGCCCGCACTGCATGGGAACGTTCGCCAGCCGCGGCACCCACCGCGTCGGCAACGCCGTGATCATGGCGGCGCGCGAGGCCAGGGAGGTCATGCTCCAGGTCGCCGCCGACGAACTGGAGGTCGACGCGGAGGACCTGGAGACCGACGGCACGGGCTTCGTCCGCCTCAAGGGATCGTCGGAGAAGAAGATCCACATCAGCGACGTCGCGCTCGCCGCGCATTTCCGGCAGGGCCGGACCATCTCCGGCCGGGGCATCTACCTCAAGGAGCCGAGCTCCCCGGTGCCGGAGACCGGCGAGATGGACCCGGACTCCTGCCAGGCGCACGCGTGCACGGTGGCCGAGGTCGCGGTCGACGACGAGACCGGGGTGATCGAGGTGCTGCGGCTCTACAACACCTACGAGATCGGCCGGGCGCTCAACCCGGCCCTCGCGACGCAGCAGGTCGAGGGCGGCGCCTGGATGGGCCTGTCGCACGCGTTGTTCGAATCGACCGAACCGTACTATCCGCACTCGCGCGAGCACGGCCCGGTCGATTTCACGGAATACCTGATGCCCGGGCCGGCCGACATCCCGGCGCAGACGAGCCTGTTCCTCGAACGGCCCGCCGACAACGGGCCGTTCGGGGCCAAGGGGATCGGCGAGATGACGGCGAACGCGCCGATCCCCGCGATCGCCAACGCCGTGTACGACGCGGTCGGCGTACGGCTGACGAGCATGCCCTTCACCCCGGAGAAGGTGCTGCGCGGACTCGACGAGCTGCGGGCCGGCCGTGCTGGTTGATCAGGACACGCTGGACCGGCGGCTGGGCGCGGAGGGCTACCTCGCCGACGAGGGTCTGCTCACCGCCCTCCACCTGGCAGGCGCGCTCGGGCTCCCGCTGCTGCTGGAGGGCGAGCCGGGGGTCGGCAAGACCGAGGTCGCGAACGTCCTGGCCCGGATCCTCGGCCGCGAGCTGATCCGGCTTCAGTGCTACGAAGGACTGGACGCCTCCCAGGCCCTGTACGAGTGGGACTACCCCAAACAGTTGCTGTCCCTGCGGGCCGCCGAGGTGGAGGGGCGCGGCGTCGGCGACCTGTACCGCGAGGAGTTCCTGCTGCAGCGGCCGTTACTGCGGTCGCTGCGGGCGGCGTCCGGCGCGGTGCTGCTGATCGACGAGATCGACCGGGCGGACAGCGAGTTCGAGGCCTTCCTTCTGGAGTTCCTCGGCGACTTCCAGATCACCATCCCGGAGATCGGCACCATCACGGCGGCGAGCGTCCCGTTCGTCGTCCTCACCTCGAACCGGACCCGCGAGCTGCACGACGCGCTCAAGCGCCGGTGCCTCTACCACTGGATCCCCTTTCCCGACGCCGAACGGGAGCGAGCGATCATCCGGGCGCAGGCGCCGGGCCTGGACGAGAGGAGCGCGGCGCGCCTCGTGGCCGCCGTGCATCGCATCCGCGGGCTGGCTCTGCTGAAACGCCCGGGCATCGCCGAGTCGGTCTCCTGGGCCCGCGGCGTGCAGACGCTGACCCGCGAGGGTTCGAGCTGGCTGGAGGCGATGCGCCGGTCCGCGGGGCTGCTCGTCAAGCACGAGGAGGACCTCGCGCTCCTCGGCCGCCACACCGCGGAGGTGTTCGGTGACTGAGCAGTCCCTCCTCGTACGCGTCGGCGATCATGTGCACGGGTTCCTGCGGGACCTGCACGATCGGGGCCTGCCCGTACCGGTGCCCAAACAGCGGGTCTTCCTTCAGGCGATCGAGGCCGTCGGCCCGCGCGACGCCACACACCTCTACTGGATCGGGGTGGCCACGCTCACCACCTCCCACGACGACCTGGAGGTGTACTCCCCCACGTTCGAGCACTGGTTCGGGGAGGTCACGGCACGGCGCATCCCCGATGAGGAGTCCCCCGACGACGAGGCCTCCGCGCCGCGCGGGAAGGGGGACGAGGCTCCTCTCACGGCGACGTTCGGCGGGGAGGCGGGCCTGAAGGCCGGCTCCTCGGAGCGCGAGAGACGCCCGGTGTTCGGCCCGGCGAGCGAGGACGACCGGGCCGTGCTCTCGCTGCTGCGGCGGGAACTACCCGGAGCGGTGCCGACGATCCGGTCGCGACGTCGGCGGCCTGCCCGGCGAGGTCCGTGGATCGACGTCGCCAGGATCTGCCGTGAGTCCAGGCGCAGCCATGGGGAGATCGTGACGTTGCGCCGGCGCAACCGTCCGCGGCGGCAGCGCCGTGTGCTGCTGCTCATCGACGTGTCGGGGTCGATGAAGCAGCACAGCGCCCACTACCTCCGCTTCGCCCACGCCGTGGTCGGCCGGCTCGACCGCGTCGAGGTGTTCACCTTCGGCACCCGGCTGACCCGCGTCACCGAGCAGCTGCGCGCACGGCACGTCGACGCGGCCGTCGGCTCGCTGAGCGACGTCGTCCTGGACGCCGAGGGCGGGACGCGGATCGGCGCCTCGCTCCAGGAGTTCCTCGCCAACGCCCGGCATGTCACCGTGGCGCGCGGTGCCCTGACCATCGTGCTCTCCGATGGCCTGGAACGCGGCGACTGCCGGCCCATGCAGGCGGCCGTACGGCGGTTGTCGCTGCTGAGCCACCGGTTGCTGTGGTGGTCGCCGCTCGCCTGCGACCCGGCGTACCGGCCGGTCACCCGCGGCATGTCGGCCGTGCTCGGCAGCGTGGACGCGCTCGCGGGCGTGCGCGACCTGCGTACGGCGTACGAGCAGGTACAGACCTTGATCAGGGAGTGATCGTCATGCCGGAGGCGACCCGCTACTCGGGCGACATCGTCGACTCGCATCACCACATCTGGCGGGCCGGGGACCTGCCCTGGCTGTCCGGACCGATGGTGCCGCGGATCTTCGGCCCGTACGAGCCGATCAGGCGGGACTACCTGATCGACGAGTACGTCGCCGACGCCACGGCCGCAGGCATCAGCGAGTCGGTCTACGTGCAGACGAACTGGCCGCTCGACCGGGTTGTGGACGAGGTGCGCTGGCTTCACGAGGTTCATCAGGAGACGGGCCGGCCGATGGCCGTCATCGGATCGGCCGACATGTTCGACGAGAGCGCTCCGGACACCATGCGACGGCAGGCCGCGCTCACGCCGCTGATCCGGGGGATCCGTCAGCAACTGCACTGGCACGAGCGCCCGGAGTTCCGGTTCGCCGCGGCGCCCGATCGTATGAAGGATCCGGTCTTCCGAAAGAACATCGGCGCGCTCGCCGACCACGGCTGGCTGTTCGAGCTGCAGGTCTTTCCCGAACAGATGCCGGATGCGGTCGAGCTGGCGGCGGCCTTCCCTGACGTCACCTTCGTCCTGGTGCACGCGGGCATGCTCATCGGGCTCGAGTGCCTCGAGTCGTGGCGGGCCGGGATGGCCGCGCTGGCCGAGCGGCAGAACATCGTCGTCAAGCTCACCGGGCAGGGCACCTTCGTCCACCGGGTGGATCCCGACCTCATCTCCTTCGTCGCAGACGAGGTGATCGGCTGGTTCGGCGCCGGCCGAGCCATGTTCGGCACCAACTTCCCGGTCGAGAAGATCTGGACCACGATGCCGCACCTGGTCGACGCGTGGAAGAACGCACTGGCTCATCTCCCACCCGCCGACCAACACGACATCTTCGCCGGCAACGCACGACGGGTGTACGGGCTGGAGGGCTGACCTGAAACTGCTGGACCTCGGGCCGCGGGGCCCAGAGGGCTTGGACCGGCGACGTCAGATAGTCCCGGATTGACATGAAAAGGAGTATCTCGGCATGGCACTGTTCGTCCTGACCTACGGCTACAACGACACCCCGCTGAGAGCGGAACGCCGCGAAGACCATCTCGCACACCTGAACAAGCTCTTCGAGCAGGGCAGCCTCGTCGCGGCCGGCCCTTACACCGACCTGACGGCCGGCATGATCGTCCTACAGGCCGAGGACGAGACCGCGGCGCAGGCGCTCGTCGACCAGGACCCGTACACACAACTACAGGTCACCAGGGATCGGCAGTTGCGCCAGTGGCGCGTGACGGTCGGCTCGCTCGGCTCTGGCTAGAGTTCACCCCTAAGGTCGTCCGACGCCGGCCCCACTGGGCTGATCGAGCGGTCCTGGCCGCGCCGGCGTGACTCCTGCCGCCGAGGTTTGCGAGCTCAACGGCCGGTGACGCCGGGCTGCAGCGGATCCTCCGGGGCCGGCGGGTCGGCCCCGGCTCCTGCAGGCGGCGCTCACGAAGCCACCAGGGCCTGCAGGTGCTCGCGATCGCCCATCCCTCCGCCGGAGTAGCGCTGCTCGTCGCAGCGGGCCTCGCGCTGCTCCTCCGCGAGGGCAGGCAATGCCCGCGGCGCCCCGACGACCGGAGCCGACAACCTGAGCACGCTCCTGCCCGGCTTCAGGCCATCTCGGGGAAGTCGGTCTCGGTGGTGCCGATCGCCCGGATCGCGGCCGGTCGTGCCGAACGCAGGTAGCCGTACCAGGCCAGTGTCACCAGGACCGTGGCGAAGAACGCGAGGACCACGAAGTTCAGCGGCCACTGCGGCCAGGGAACCACGTTGACCCAGAACACGTAGGCCATCCCGGCCACCGACACCACCACGCAGGGCCACACCAGCGGCAGCCGTACGCCCTCGCGGCGCAGGAAGATCGGCGTGGCCAGCGCGACGACCGCATAGGCGATCATGTAGCCGTAGGTGCCGTAGGTGTCGACGTTGACCACGATCTCCATGCCGTCCACGCCGAGCGCGAACAGGACCGCTGTGAGCAGCACGACCCCGGGCGCGACGGCCAGGATGGCACGGTGCGGCGTCTGCTGGGTGCGGTGGGTACGGCCGAGCGAGGCGGGCAGCACGCCCTCCTTGCCCATGACGAACACGATCCGCCCGATGACGTTGATCGGCGCGACCACCACGGCGAAGAACGACGCGGTGACGCCGAGGCTGAGGACCGGCCTGATCCAGTCGGGCAGCCCGGCGGCCTTGGCCAGCTCGTCCAGCGGGTTCGCGCTCGCGCCGAGGTCGCCGAGCGAGTGGAATCCGGCGACCTGCACGTAGGATGCGAAAATGTAGAGCAGGCCGACGCCGAACGCGCTCCACATGATGGCCCGCGGGATGGCCTTGAACGGGTCCTTGGCCTCCCGGCCGAGCGCGTCGGAGCTGGAGAAGCCGACGAAGCCGAGGATGCCCAGCACCATGCCGACCGCGACGCCGTGCGGGGCGGCTCCCGAGAGCGTCAGCTGGTCGGTGTCCACGACCGGGCCGCCGCCCCAGAAGAGCACCACGACCAACATCAGCGTGATGATCGTGATGGAGACGACCTCCAGGATCAGCGAGATCCTGGCCGACAGCCGGATGCCCCACACGGTGAACAGCGTGGCCAGCGAGCCGATCACAACGGCCAGCAGAACGTTCCATGCCGTGCCCTCGATCGGCAGGCCGATCTGCGACAAAAAGACGGTGAAGTGGTAGACGGCCCCGCCGAGCGAGCCGGCCGCGATGCCGAAGCAGCCGATGATGAGAGTGACGCCTGTGAGGTAGGCACCGAAGGGCCCCAGGCCCTGTGCGGCGTAGTTGTAGAGCGAGCCCGCCGAGGCGCGCCGCTTGGCGAACTGGGCGATGCAGTAGCCGACGGCCAGGATCACGATCGTGGCCAGCGTGAACGACAGCCACGAGGCGTTGCCCGAGCTGGCGTAGATGCCGGCCACGCTGAAGGCGATGACCGCGCTCGGCGCGATGTTGGCGAGGGCCTGGGCGACGACCTCGCCGGCCGACATCGCGCCCTTCTTGAGGCCGCTTTCGGCCTGCACTACGGGTGTCTGGGTCATGGGGGATGTCTCCTCAGGGGATCAGGAGGGTACGCAGTGCCTCGCCGCTGGCCAGGGCTTCCAGCGCGAGGGGGGCCTCGTTGAGTGCAGCGCGGCGGCTGACCAGCTGGTCGAGCCGGAGCAGGCCGTCCATGTAGCGGTCGACCAGCGCGGGGATGTCGATCGCCGGGCGGACGCTGCCGTAGTTCGAGCCGAGGATGCGCTGGTCGGCCTCGGCCAGTACGAGCGGGTCGAAGCGGGCCAGGGTGTTCTTGGGTGGCAGGCCGACCGCGACGGCCGCGCCGCCCAGGCCGAGCATCTTGATGGCGGCCTCCAGCGTGGACTGGTGGCCCACCGCGTCGAAGGCGTAGTCGACGCCGTCGGGCAGCAGGTCGCGCAGCGCCTCGACCGGGTCCTCGGCCGGCAGCTGGTCGGTGGCGCCGAGGGCGGCGGCCAGGGCGGTCTTCTCCTGCCGGGTGTCGATGGCGATGATCCGCTCGGCGCCGGCCAGCTTGGCGCCCTGCACGACGGACAGCCCGACGCCGCCGCAGCCGATCACGGCCACCGTGCTGCCCGGCACCACCGCGGCGGTGTTGGTCACGGCGCCCACCCCGGTCGCGACCGCGCAGCCGACCAGCGCGACCGTGTCGAGCGGGGCGTCGTCGCGGACCTTGACCGCGCCGGAGGCGGGCACGACGGCCTCCTCGGCGAAGGACGAGACACCCAGGTAGTGGTAGATGGTCTCGCCGCCGCGGCTGAGCCTGCTGGTGCCGTCCTGCAGCACGCCGCCCGGGGCCACGACGTTGGCCGCGACCTGGCAGCGGGCCTCGTGGCCGGACCGGCAGTACCGGCACCGGCCGCAGGGTGCGACCCACGACAGCACCACGTGATCGCCCTCGGCCAGGCTGGTGACGCCCGGCCCGAGCGCGGTGACGACGCCGGAGCCCTCATGGCCCATCACCAGGGGAGCCTGGACGTCCCACTCGCCACGCCGCACGTGGAGGTCCGATCCGCACACTCCGGCAGCGGCGATCTTCACCCGTACCTCGCCCGGACCGGGCGGGGCCAGGTCCACGTCCTGGATCACGACGGGGGACTCCGCCGACTCGAATACCGCGGCTCGCACCTGACCTCCTCGATAGGGCCGGGAATAGGGAAGATGGCACCCGGCGTTACGCAACGTGATGGTCATGGTATGAATTGCCGCCTTGATGAGGCATGTGGCCAAATGTCCATTGACCAGGGATTAGGGCGACGATTCGCTATGTTGGAGACGGTTGGGGACGTCGCTCAGCGCTTCGGGCTGCGCGTGCTGTCCGGCGACTCCGCGCTCGACCGGCCCATCCGCTGGACCCATCTGTCGGAGCTCGCTGACCCCACCCCGTGGCTGCAGGGCGGCGAGCTGCTGCTGACCGTCGGCCTCACCCTCGACGATCCCGCCGGGCAGCGCGCCTATGCCGAACGGCTGGTCAAGGCCGGAGTGGCCGCGATCGGCTTCGGTGTCGGGCCACACCACACCAGGACCCCGCAGGCCCTCGTCGACGCGGCGCAAGCGTGCGGCCTGCCGATCCTCGAGGTGCCCGCCGGGGTCGCCTTCCAGGATGTCACCTTCGAGCTCAACGCCGACCTGCTGCGCTCCGACGCGGCACAGGCCCGGCTGATCGCCGAAGGCGTCTCGGCCATGACCCGGGTGGCCCGCAGCGCGGGCACGCAGGGCATCGTCACCGTGCTGGCCGCCCGCATCGACAGCTGGGCCGTGCTGCTCGACCGGCACGGCAAGGTGCACGCGGCCGTGGGCGCCGCACGGGTGCACCTCGACGACGCCCGGGCCGCCGCCTCCGGCCAGCGCTCCCGCATCAGGCACCCCAACATCACCGCGTACGGCGTGGGCGACCCCATCCGACCGCGCGCTCACCTGGTCGTGGCCGCGCGCCCCGACAGGATCAGCCTCACCAGGGAGCTGGCCCAGCACGCCGCGCTCCTGCTCGACCTGGCGCTCAACCCGCTCAGCGGCGGCGACACCTGGCATCTGACCAGGGCAGACGCGGTGGACGCGCTCATGTCCGGGGATCAGGGACTCATCGAGCGGGTGGCCGCCCGATGGAACCTGCCGGCCGGCAACGTGGCCGTGGCGCTGCTGCGCTCGCGCTCGCGTGCCGTACCGCTGGAGGAGAACGTGCTCGACTGGTGCACCCAGCTGGACCTGCCGCAGCTCGTCAGCTCCGACTCCGCCCAGGTCACGGTGCTGGTCCCGGAGGATGAGCTGGGCCGCTGGGCCGATCGCGTGCGCGCGGCCGCCGACGACGGCGTCCCTGCCCGCTGCGGCGTGGGTACGGCACAGCCGCTCACGCGCGCCGAGCTCAGCCGCCAGCAGGCCGAGCAGGCGCTGGCCGTGGCCGTCGCCGACGCCGAGCCCATGGTCGCCTTCGGCGAGCTGGCCACCGGGCGGCTGGTGCTGCAGCGACTCGACCCGGCCGCGCAGGCGGCGCTGCGTTCACCGTTGCTGCCGCTGCTGGACAACCCGGTGCTGCTGCGGTCGCTGCAGGTGTTCCTCAGCGAGAACGCCAGCTGGGAGGCCGCCTCGTCACAGCTCGGCATCCACCGGCACACGCTGCGCCAGCGCATAGCCCGGGTGGAGGAGCTGACCGGTCTGTCGATCAACGCCACCGAGGACCGGGTGATCGCCTGGCTGGCGCTGCAGGCACTGGTGACCCATCAGCCGCCACTGGACGCCGCGGGCGAGCGCCGCCGCGGCTAGGTGGGTGGTCGTGCCGTCGGCGCCCGCCGCAGCCCAGATGCCCCGTTCAGGGCCATGCTGCGTGCTCACGCACCGTGAAGTACCGAGATCGCGACGCCCAGCACCGTCCATCCCAGCGTGGAGCGAGCCATCGCCAGTTCGCTGAACGATCAGACAGCGCCTGTGCACGCCAACCGAACACATGCGGGCCAGCCCTTCGGCGGCCATGACGGTGGCGTGCCAGGTGCGGAAATCCTTGGCCGACACCTCGCAGTCGAGCAGGTCGCGCAGATAGCCGTTGATGTCCTCGGCCCGTACGTCCTTCCAGCCTGAACCGTTTCGGTAGCGCAGCAATTCGCCCTCGTGGCCTGTACGCAGGAGTGCGGCCACGACGGCGCTCACCTCGCCGTCGTGAATCTCGATGTCCTGCTGCTTGCCGCCCTTGGCCTCGAAGCGGCACCGCACAACGTCGCCGGTGGACGTGACATGTTCGGCCCTGAGCGTGGCCAGGCCGAAGGAGTCGTACTCAGCCCCGCCGGCCCGTAACGTTCGGCCATCTCGGTGACCCGGTCGAACTTGATCCGGTCCTGCTCCTGCCGCCAGGCGTCGTGATAGCGGGATCGCCGGCGCGCGAATCCTGGTCAGGACGTGGGGGTCTCGCACCTGGCGGCCGTCTGCGTAGTGGTAACTGAACGCGCGGCCACGACGCCGGCGCGTGATTCCGGGTTCTTCCGGGCTGCTGTGTCGCAACGCGGTCATTTCCCATCTGGCCGATACGGCGATGACCATCCGGCATTGCCCCCACATCAAAAACGCCGGACGGCCTTCTCCGTCTGCTCCTAGCCGCCCCTGCCCGGGCAGCGACGGTTCATGCGATCGGTCTGTGCGCATGCAACGGCTTGCCGCTCGCGTGAGAGGGCGTTCCGACTGTCCAGCCCAACGACCGGCCGCCGGCCCAGCTCGGGCGCGCCCAGGCCGGGTCGGTCCTGCGGACGCTCCGCCGGCAGGGGCATGGACGACCAGGCGCAGGTGGATGCGGCCCCCGTATCGGCACAGCCTCATACGAGTAACCGCATCCATCCAGGCAACGCCTCAGCGCTCCTCGCCGTGAAAGCTCTACCGTGCGGGTCGTTTACCGCGAACGCATCGGGTAGCCCACACTCGACAGCCCATCCGAGACCATGCGCCAGTCTCATCTGATCAAGGGAACCGGCGCCCAAACCGATCTGTGCTGTACACGATCGGGATCATCGTCATCGGCCGTCCGGTCGGCGGTCGGCGGTACTGGTTCCGACATCAGGTGAAGCTGCCGGGCCTCGCGCGAGGTTCGACAACAACGCGGTCGCGCGACTCAGCACGGCCAGGAGGGCTCTGCAATGGCACGCGTCGGATACTTTCTGAGCAGCGAGGAGCACGGGCCCAAGGAGCTCGTCCGGCAGTCGAAACTCGCCGAGCAGGCAGGATTCGAAGGCCTGTGGATCTCCGATCATTACCATCCGTGGCTCGACGAACAGGGGCAGAGCCCCTTCGTCTGGTCGACCATAGGAGCGATCGCCGAGGCGGTCACGTTGCCGATCACGACCGCGGTCACCTGCCCTCTCGTACGCATCCATCCCGCCGTCATCGCGCAAGCCGCCGCGACCAGCGCCGTACTGACGGGAGGGCGTTTCCAGCTCGGCGTCGGCACCGGCGAGGCGCTGAACGAGCACATCGTCGAATCCCGCTGGCCGCCGGCGGCCGAACGGCTGGAGATGCTGGAGGAGGCGATCGAGGTGATGCGCCGGCTGTGGAGCGGCGAGCTGACCACCCACCGCGGAAAGCACTATTCCGTCGACAACGCGCGCCTCTACACGCTCCCCGACAACCCGCCGCCCGTCTACATCTCCGGCTTCGGCGAGAAGTCGGTACGGCTGGCCGGGCGGATCGGCGACGGTTACATCTCCACGGGTCCGGACGCCGACCTGGTCAAGCTGTTCCGCGAGTCCGGCGGGGCGGGCAAACCCGCGCAGGGCGGGCTGAAGGTCTGCTACGCCGACGACCAGGCCGCCGCCCGCAAGACCGTGCACCGGCTGTGGCCGACCGAAGGCATCAAGGGCGAAGCCTCCCAACTGCTCCCCCTGCCACGGCATTTCGCGCAGCTGGCGGAGATGGTCAGCGAGGAGGACGCCACCGCCTCGACGCCGTGCGGCCCCGATCCCGAGGTGCACGTCCAGGCGATCCAGAAGTACGTGGATGCCGGGTTCGATGAGGTATATGTCAGCCAGATCGGCACGGAGCAGGACGCCTTCTTCGAGTTCTACGCCCGCGAGGTCCTGCCCCGGCTGCGGTAGCCGTACGCGAGGCGTGGTCCTCCCTGGGAGTGGACTCCTGCCGCCTCCTGCTGCTCAGCGCGTACCGTGCGCAGTATCACTACGGCGGCCAGCGCGGATGCCAGGAGGATCAGCTCTTCGCCGAGCGTGTCGAACGCCCGCTGGTCGAAGTTGATCGAGGAGATGACATTCGGGGTGTGGCGGGCGATCGCGCCGTACGAGTGCCAGGCCCCGCCGAAGCCCGGGAGACGCAGCGCGGCGAGCGCGAACAAGACAGCCAGCCCTGCTCCGGTGGTCAGGAACAGGATGAGGCGGCCGCGGCGGCTCACCGGTCCTCACCGTCGTCCGCCTCGCGGGTGTGGTGCCGGCGGATCGCGTGGATCGCGAGCATCACGATGAGCGGGACGACGACCGTGCCCACACCGGTCTGCGACATCGAGACGTCGGGCGCCCGCAGGACGACGAACAGGATCGCCAGCACCAGGCCGTACCCGGACAGCACGATCGCCTGCCGCGCCGGGTCACGGGTGAAGACCACCGTGGTCGCCATGAACGCGGTCAGCAGGAGCGTGAAGACCGTCAGTCATGGGGTCTCCGTCTCGCGGCGTGCGCCGTCGTGATCACGGTCGCCGGCCCGGTCGCGATCAGCAGGGCCCCCATGACCACCAGCTTGGCGATGTCGTGCCACGACGACCACGGCATCAGTGCCGGCCCGGTGATCACCAGCGGCGCGGCCGGCACCGAGCCGGCCGAGGCGAAGTGCAGGCGCCTGAATCGGTCCGAAGTGAGCAGGAGCCGGATCGCCGCGAACGCGGCCACCACCTCTCGCCCAGATCAGCGCCGCGCTCACAGCGTCCGCCCGAGGAAGCGGGCGTACACGAGGGAGCCGGCGAACGGCATCAGGGCCGCGACGAAGGCCGCATCGAGGTACGCAGGCCGCCCGTACCCGGCGGCCAGCAGCACAAGCACGAGGGTGGCAGCCGGTGCCGCCACGATCAACCCGGTCAGACGATCGATGGGCGTGCCGCGCAGCGTAACCAGCAGCGCGGGCAGGACCGCCGCGGCCAGCAGCGCGAAACGAGCACCGCGAACCCGCGCCGCGCGGCGGCCCGCGTGTCTTCCGGCAGCTGTACCTCGGCGAACTCACCGCGCGGCCGCAGCAGTCGTAGAGCGCCTGTGACGATCTGGACCGGCAGCGGAAGGAGCCATCGCAACCACCGTGCCCGTGGCCGGTACCGTTCGTCGTTGTCAGCGGCCAGCAGCGTCCGCCGGCTCACGACCGCGGCAGCTGCGCCGACCACGACCTCAGGGAACGAAATCGTGGAGATGACCGCGAGGTAGAGCGCGAACAGCACCGCCCAGCCACGTGACTGGTTCGATGGCGTCCCGGCCGCTCATGCGGTGCTCAGCTCTTGCCACGGGTGAACAGTTCCTGCGCCTTGGTCTTCAGACCCTTCTTGACCACGCCGATCGCGTCGGGGTCACCCTTGATGATGGCCTCGGCGACGTCCTTGAGCTGCTCGAAGTCGGTGTGCGGCGGGATCGGCGGGATGTCCGGGTCGCAGTGGACGTCCAGGACGACGGGCCGGTCGGCGGCCAGAGCGCGGTCCCAGGCCGGGCCGATCGCCTCGGGCTTCTCGACCTCGATGCCCTCCAGGTCCAGCGAGCGGGCGAAGCCGGCATAGGACACGTCCGGCAGGGTCTGGGACTCCTCGAACTTGGGCGCGCCGCCCATGGCCCGCAGTTCCCAGGTGACCTGGTTCAGGTCGTTGTTGTGCAGGACTGCCACGATCAGGCGCGGATCGGCCCACTGGGAGGCATACCGCTTGATCGTGATGAGCTCGGCCAGCCCGTTCATCTGCATGGCGCCGTCGCCGACGAAGGCGATGACGGGCCGGTCGGGGTGGCCGAACTTCGCGCCGATCGCGTACGGCACGCCCGGCCCCATCGTGGCCAGCGTCCCCGACAGCGAGCCGCGCACGCCGGCGCGGATCTTCAGGTCGCGCGCATACCAGTTCGCGGCCGAACCGGAGTCGGCGGTCACGATGGCGTTCTGCGGCAGCCGCGAGTTCAGCTCCCAGAACAGCAGCATCGGGTTGATCGGGTCGGCCTCCACCCTGGCCTGGCGTTCGACCGTGCTCCACCAGCGCGCGACGTTCCCCTCCACGGTGTCGCGCCACGACCGATCCTGTTTGCGGTTCAGGCGCGGGATCAGCTCCCGCAGCGTCTCGGCGGCGTCGCCGACGAGGTTGACCTCGGTCGGGTAGCGCATGCCGATCATGCGGCCGTCGAGGTCGATCTGCACCCCGCGCGCCTCGCCGAAGGGCGGCAGGAACTGCGTGTACGGGAAGTTGGACCCGACGATCAGCAGCGTGTCGCAGTCGCGCATGAGCTCATAAGAGGGCCGGGTGCCGAGCAGGCCGATGGACCCGGTGACGTACGGCAGATCGTCCGGCAGCACGTCCTTGCCGAGCAGCGCCTTGGCCACCCCGGCCCCGGTCAGCTCGGCGACCTCGACGACCTCCGGGGCGGCCGCGCGGGCCCCCTGGCCGACCAGGATCGCCACCTTCGACCCGGCGTTGAGGACCTCGGCCGCCCGGCCGATCTCCTCCTCCGGTGCGCGGGTCACCGGCGGCGTGTAGCCGGGCGCCGACGACGGCACGTTCTTGAACGCGTGGCCGGGCGGCTCGTAGGGCTCCTCCTGCAGGTCGGAGGGGATGATCACGGCGGTCGGAGCGCGCTCGGCGACGGCGATGCGCATCGCGCGGTCGATGAGGTTGGGCAGCTGCGCCGGGACGGTCGCCATCTGCACGTACGCGCTCGCGACGTCCTTGAACAGGCTCAGCAGGTCCACCTCCTGCTGGTAGTTGCCACCCATCGCGCTGCGGGCCGTCTGCCCGACGATCGCCACGACCGGGACGTGGTCGAGTTTGGCGTCGTACAGGCCGTTCAGCAGGTGGATCGCGCCGGGTCCGCTGGTCGCCAGGCACACCCCGGGTTTGCCGGTGAACTTGGCGTATCCGACGGCCTGGAACGCGGACATCTCCTCGTGCCGGGACTGGACGAACCGCGGGCGGTCCTCGGCGCGTCCCAGCGCCGCGATGATCCCGTTGATGCCGTCGCCCGGATAGCCGAACAGGTGCTCCACACCCCACTGACGCAGGCGCAGGAGCAGATAATCGGCGACGGTAGGAGCCATGACCAGGTCCTCCCTGCGATAGCGGCTTTCCCCAGGCCCTGCCCGGGCCACAAGATTGAAACCGGGGTGCCGGGTAGTCGGTCCGGCATGTCCGCAACGCTTCAACGTGATCTCGCGGCGCGGGTGGACGGCGAAGTACGGTTCGACGCAGGATCGCGCGCGGCGTACGCCCACGACGCCTCCAATTACCGGCAGGTGCCGAGGTCTCCCGCAAGCCGAGCCGGCAAAGCGCCACCTCGCACCCAGAAAGGTTCCCCAGCAGGCGCGACCGCTCAAAGCTCGCCCCGCACCCACCCAAGGTCGAGCTCCTTGACGGGACCCTTTGCCGACTCACCATGACATGACCGGCTTCAAGGAGTTCGCAACGATTAGGCCTAAGGCATAGCGGGAAGTCCAAGTTCCGTCCCCCCGGCAGCCGTCGGGAGGGAACGTGTCGTGGCCAAGATCGAGCAGCAGCCGGAGCCCACGACCCCCGTCCAGGTCAGCCACCGGACCAGGGCCGGGCAGTTGATCACCTCGTGGCTGTCCACCACCGATCACAAGGTGGTCGGGTATCTCTACCTCTCGACCAGCTTCATCTTCTTCCTCCTGGCCGGGATCATGGCGATGGTGATCCGCGCCGAGCTGCTCGCTCCGGGACTGCAGGTCGTCACGGCAGAGCAGTTCAACCAGCTCTTCAGCATTCACGGCACGATCATGCTGCTGCTGTTCGCGACTCCGCTCTTCGGCGGGTTCGCCAACTTCGTCATGCCCTTGCAGATCGGCGCCCCGGACGTCGCCTTCCCCCGGCTGAACATGGTCGGTTACTGGTTGTTCCTGTTCGGCGGACTCATAGTGATCAGCGGCTTCATCCTGCCCGGCGGCGCCGCCCCGTTCGGCTGGACCGCCTACACCCCGCTGTCCACGGCGGAGTTCACCCCCGGCCCCAACATCGGCGGCGACCTGTGGGTGATGGGCCTGGCACTCAGCGGGCTGGGCACCATCCTCGCCTCCGTCAACTTCATCACCACCATCATCTGCATGCGAGCGCCGGGCATGACCATGTTCCGGATGCCGATCTTCACCTGGAACACCCTGCTGACCAGCATGATGGTCTTGATAGCGTTCCCGGTGCTGGCGGCGGCGCTGCTGGTGCTGGAGTCGGACCGCAAGCTCGGCACCCACGTCTTCGACGCGGCCAGCGGCGGCGCGATCCTGTGGCAGCACCTGTTCTGGTTCTTCGGCCACCCCGAGGTGTACATCATCGCGCTGCCGTTCTTCGGCATCGTGACCGAGGTGATCCCGGTCTTCAGCCGTAAACCGCTCTTCGGCTACCTCGGCATGATCGGCGCCACCATCGCCATCGCCGGACTGTCGATGACCGTGTGGGCCCACCACATGTTCGTCACCGGGCAGGTGCTCCTGCCGTTCTTCTCCTTCATGACGTTCCTCATCGCGGTCCCGACCGGGGTGAAGTTCTTCAACTGGACCGGCACCATGTGGCGCGGCCATCTGTCCTTCGAGTCGCCGATGCTGTTCTCCGTCGGCTTCCTCCTGACATTCCTGTTCGGCGGCCTCACCGGCGTCATCCTGGCCTCGCCGCCGCTCGACTTCCACATCAGCGACACCTACTTCGTCGTCGCCCACTTCCACTACACGGTCTTCGGCACCGTGGTCTTCGCGATGTTCTCCGGTTTCTACTTCTGGTGGCCGAAGATGACCGGCCGGATGCTCAACGACAGGTTGGGCAAGCTGCACTTCTGGCCGCTGTTCATCGGCTTCCACACCACGTTCCTCATCCAGCACTGGCTCGGCGTGCTCGGCTTCCCGCGCCGGTACGCCGACTACAGCCCGGCCGACGGATTCACCACGCTCAACGCGATCTCCTCGGTCGGCGCGTTCCTGCTCGGCGCCTCGACCCTGGTGTTCCTCTACAACATCTACTGGACGCACCGCCACGCCCCCAAAGTGAGCGTGGACGACCCATGGGGCTTCGGGAACTCTCTGGAGTGGGCCACGTCCTGCCCGCCACCGCGGCACAACTTCACCTTCCTCCCCCGCATCGGTACCGAACGCCCGGCCTTCGACCTGCACCACCCGTACACCGGCCAACCACAACTGCCCGCCGAACCGCAGGCGGAGGTCCCGCCGCCATGACCGGCCACCTCATTCCGCCTGCCACCCATGGTCAGCACAGGCGATGGGGCGGCAAGAGCGGTACCGGTTGCCGTGCTGGCCCTCGCCCTGGGTTCGGGTGCGCGTGCCGCTCTTGTACTGACCAGCGGCTAACTGGCGGCCGGTGGCGGTCGCAGGCATCGTGACGCGGCGCCGGGTCGCGCACATGAAGAAAGAGGTCACCGGCGCCACCGACCTGGCACGGCAAGTCTCCGCTCGCACTGCGGCCGAGAGACCATGAACTCATGTGACGAGGCCGGCCTCCTGCCCGGGCCGAGCCGTCAGAACACGACGCAACCCGGCACGTGCACGTTTCAGCCCCTGTCAGTGGGAACAAGGGCGAGGAGGCTCCGCCCGCGTCCCTGGCGCTGTGACTACAGGTGACGCGGTGGCGGGGCCCATGCCAACCGCACGCCAACCACGAGGGAGGCTGTCATGGGCACGCAGCAGGACATGATCGAGGTCCTCGTCATCGACCACCGCGAGGTCGAGGAGATGTTCACCCAGCTCGAACGGATGACCGGGGACGGCGGTGAGCAGGCCAAGACGCTGGCCGAGAAAGTGGTCATCGAGCTGGTACGGCACTCTGTTGCCGAGGAGGAGTACCTCTACCCGACCGTACGCGAACACGTGCACGGCGGCGGCAAGCTGGCCGATCAGGAGATCGCCGAGCACGCCGACGCGGAAGAGACGATGAAGCGGCTGGAGGCGCTGGAGCCGGGCCAGGCCGACTTCTGGCCCACCATGCAACTCCTGATGGGCCAGATCCGGGCACATATCCAGGAGGAGGAGAACGACCTGTTCCCACGCCTCCGCGAGGCGTGCCCGGCCGATCAGCTGATCGAGCTGGGCGGCAAGGTGGAGCGGGCCAAGAAGATGGCCCCCACGCGGCCGCACCCGTCCGCGCCGGACACCCCGCCCGCCAACAAGTTGCTGGCGCCAGGCGCAGGACTGGTGGACCGCATCCGAGACCTCCTCACCGGCCGGGGACGTTCCTGACAGACTCACGCGAGGGCAAGAACCACGCGGATCACGAACGGCCGATTCGAGCCCGGCAGGGCACAGACCTGGTTACCACCGGTGCCCTGCCTTGATGGGCATCCATCACTGGACCGCGACGGCTCTGCGCCTGCAGAAAACCATATCCATGCACGTCAATCAGGCTCTGCATCATTTTCGAAGCGACTACAAGTTCTGCTGGCGAGCAGACGCACATCGCCTACCGATGGCTGCTCGATGGTTGCTCGTACGCGTTCGATCTGCCGTGGGGCTGGGGCCTCGTCACGAAATCCTGACCCTACACAGCAGTGTCGAGATCGGGAACAAATGGCGCATAATGGCGATGGTCCAGAACGCATGGTTGCTCGGGTGTACGTGATATGGGGCGGCATCCATCGTCACTTCCCGGCACGATGACAGGGATGATCTCGGACACAGCGATAGAAAACGTCATCCCGCGACACTGAGCGACACCAATCAAGCCGACTTTTAATCCGTAGGTTCCGGGTTCGAGCCCCGGGTACCACTCCACACCCCATCCGACCTGGGATTTCTTGTTTTCCATGGACCCGAACCGGAAGAGGTTTGGTCGTGGCAGCAGTCACGCGGCGACGCTTTGATCCGGAGTTCCGGGCCGGGGCGCTGCGTATCGTCAAGGAGACCGGCAAGCCCGTGGCTCAGGTGGCGCGAGATCTGGGGATCAGCCCATACACGCTCCACAATTGGGTGCAGATGGATCGGCTCGCCAAGCAGTACAACGGCGGCGGCGACGGGAGCGGAACGCTGGAGGAGTCCGAGCAGGAGGAGCTGGCGCGGCTGCGGCGGGAGAAGGCCGAGCTGGTCAAGCAGCACGCCCAGGACAAAGCAGCGTGGGAGAAGGAACGCGCCGAGCTGGAAGGCGAGCGTGACGGGCTCAAGCGCTCCGTGGTCTTGGGGGTCAAAGAGGCGATGGGCCGATAAGCGTGGCGGCCTTCATCAGCTCCCAGAAGACCGAGCACGGCATCGACCACGTCACCTCCTGCCGGGCGTTAGGGGTGTCGCAGTCCTGGTTCTACAAGTGGAAGAACCGCATCGGCCAGGACGCGCCGACTGCCCGCGAATGCCGGCGGGCCAGCTTGGACGCGGAGATCACCCGCCTGTTCGAGGCCTCCGGCGGAACCTACGGCTCGCCCCGGATCACGCGTGACCTGCATGAAGTGGGCTGGCGGGTATCAGAGAACACCGTCGCGGCACGCATGTACGAGCTCGGTTTGGCCGGCCGGAAACATCGCAAGTCGCGGGCGTTGACCCGGCAGGGCAAGCGGCCGGCCGCCCCGGATCTGGTCCGGCGGAAGTTCACCGCGCCTGCTCCGGACGTGCTGTGGTGCGGCGATGTGACCGTGATCGACACCGGCGAGGGCAAGCTGTATCTGGCCACGGTCGAGGACCTGTTCTCCCGCTGGCTGCTCGGCTACGCCATGTCCGAGCATCACGATGCCGCGCTGACCTGCGCCTCACTGCAGATGGCCGTCGCCACTCGCGGCGGCGACGTGGACGGGGTGATCTTCCACTCGGACCGCGGCTCGGAGTACACCGCGGCCCGCTACCAGGACCTATGTCGGCGCCTGGGCGTGGTCCAGTCGATGGGGCGGGTCGGCTGCGCGCTCGACAACGCAGCGGCCGAGGCGCTCAACAGCACGCTCAAGGTCGAGTACGTGCACCGCCACCGGTTCCGCACCAGGGCGGAGGCTCGTCTAAAGATTGCGACCTGGATCGCGGACTTCTACAACATCACCCGGCGGCACAGTGCCAACGACGGCTTGGCGCCCGTCACATTCGAGCGTCACATGATCGAGAAGAGGAAAGCCTCATCGGTCCTGCTGAGGACCGCTGTGGCATAGGGCCGTCTCCACGTTTTCAGGGGATTGACACACCGCCACCGCCAGGACTCTGCGGACCGTCCCCTCCCCTACCCGATACCCAAGACCAAGAAGCTCGCCCTTGATGCGCCGATGCCCCCAGCGTGGATTCTCCCGCGCCAGCCGGACGATCAGATCACGGATCTCTTCGGAGACCGAGGGCTGGCCCTGCTTGGCGGGGTAGGTCCACTTCTTCTTGACCAGCCTGCGGTGCCAGGCGAGCAACGTGCCGGGCGTCACTATGCGATGCAGTCGGAGGCGAGCAGGTAACAGCCTGGCCAGCGCGGCCAGCAGCGCTCGATCAGCCCGGTCCGGCCCGGGCTGGACGACCTGGCGACGCAGCACCGCGACCTCGTGCCGCAACACCAAGATCTCCACCTCTTTGGAGGCGCTGTTCCGAGTGAGCAGCACCAGCCAGCCGAACACCCTGATCACCAGCAGATACAGAAGCCGAAACAAAACGAGAGACGAGCCTAAGACCAGGTCAGGCCCCTCAGCTCCAGTTTCTGGCACCGGACACACACACGAGGCCAGCCAACTTACGGATAGAACCCTCAGACGGTCAAGAGAAGACTCGGTAAAAGGCTCCGGACAGTCGTTAGGGCCGCTTTCCACTGGCTGCGTCAAATGTCGACCAAGCCGTCACCCGGTGCCTACACCTGTGGATTTTTTGTCCAACCGACAGGGGAATTAGCTCTGTCCAGGATGGAAGGGCGGGTGAGCATGCGATTCTCCGCCAGCATGACATGGTGACCAAGATATTGATCAAACCATGTCCTCGAGGACGCTGATCTGCTGGGGCCACGTTCAACATGCAAGCTGTCCCGCTGGTAATGCCGGGCAGCGCGTTCTACCGTGATTACCGAGAAACAGTGCGTAAGGGGTGGGGCATGGATCCGATCGTGCTGGCTGCGGGGACGGCTTTAGTGACGGCGATGGCCACTGATGCCTGGCAGCAGGCTCGTGCTGGAGCGGTCGCCCTGTGGCGGCGGTTCCGCCCTGATCAGGCTGACGCAGTGGAGATTGAACTGGCCGAGGTCCGTACGCAAGTGCTGGCCGCCCGCTGCGACGGCGATGACGACACCGAGCGCGCGCTGGCGGGCTCCTGGCAGGTGCGGCTGGCCCAGCTACTGCGCGCCGATCCCGCCCTGGCCGAGGAACTGCGGCGGGTCTTGGACGAAGACCTCACTCCGGTGCTGCCTCAGGCCGAACAGGAACAGATCGCCTCCATCGTGATGAAGGCGACCGCCAGCGGGCATGGCCGGGTATATCAGGCCGGTCGCGACCAGCACATCACCGACCGGTGACCGGTACGCCGGAAGAGCCATTCCAGAACTGGAATGGTCCCATGGGTGTGCCGAACAAGCTGGATCCGCAGCAACCGGAAGCCGATTCGGACGGTGAGGGGGTTCACCTGGAGGCGCACGCCTCCGGTCAGGCCCGCATTCACCAAGCGGGCAGGGATCAGCATTTCCACTACGGTGAGGGTCTGCATACGCGGCGACGCACCGTGCCCGGCGCTCTGGCGCCGGAATGCCCCTATCCGGGGCTGGCCGCCTTCGGACGGCACCAGGCACGCTGGTTCTTCGGCCGCGCTGGCTTGATCGCTGAACTGCTCGCCCGCCTCGACCTCCGCCTGAACAAAGGCGGAATACAGGCGGTGGTCGCGCCCTCCGGGGCCGGCAAATCCTCGCTGCTGCAAGCTGGATTGCTGCCCAAGCTGGCCCACGCCGCTCTGCCTGGCTCGGACAGGTGGCCGACACTGGTGTTCACTCCCACGGCCGACCCCATTGAGGCATTGGCCGCCCAGCTCTGCACGCTCACCGGTACAGGCACCGCTCGGATGGTCGAAGAGCTGACCACAGATCCACAAAGATGCGTGACCATGCTGCGGCAGGCACTGCGCGAGCACACCAGCGCGGAGGACGCTCCAGAGCCGCGGATCCTGGTGGTGGCAGACCAGTTCGAGGAACTGTTTACCCAGTGCACCGACGAGCGGCAGCAGGGCGTGTTCATCGACCTGCTCACCCAGCTCGCGAGCTCACCAGCGGACGTCGCCACCGCAACGCGACCTGTGGCGTTGGTCGTAGCAGGACTACGGGCCGACTTCTACGCCGTCTGTGTCGGCTATCCGCAACTGCGGTCAGCATTGCAAGACAGTCCGTTACTGGTCGGCTCGATGTCGCAGGCGGAGTTACGCGAGGCTATCGTCTATCCCGCCCAGGATGTGGGACTTGAGATCGAGCCGGGGCTGGTCGAGCTGCTGTTGCGCGATTTGGGCATCACGGCTGACACCGGCGAAGCGCAAGCGGCCGGCTATGAGCCGGGCCGGCTTCCGCTGCTGGCCCACGCTTTGCGGACCAGTTGGCAGCAACGGCACGGCGCCACCTTGACGGTGGAGGGATACCAGATCACTGGCGGTATCCACCGCGCCATTGCCACCACTGCCGATCACGTTTTCGCTGGTTTGACAGCCGACGGCCAGGCGATGGCCCGGACGATGTTCCTGCGACTTATCAAGATCGGAGATGGCACCCAAGACACCCGTCGGCGTCTGTCCCGCTCCGAATTGGTGGACGCCAGCGCCGATCCGTCTACCGCCGCGGCGGTAGTGGACGCCTTCACCGCTGCTCGGCTGCTCACCCAGCACCACGACACCATCGAGATCACTCATGAGGCCCTTCTACGCGGCTGGCCCCAGCTACGATCCTGGATCGAGGCCGACCACGGCTTCCTGCTCGTACGCCAAGAACTCAGCGATGACACCGCCGAATGGCTCAGGTTCGGGCGGGATCCCGCGTTCCTCTACAGTGATACCCGTCTCGCCCGTGCTCTCGAAGCTGTGGACGACGGCGGTCTGGACGATCTGGCGCCGGCCGAGAAGAGCTTTGTCGAGGAGAGCAGAAGGCGTCAAAAACGCCGTATCCGGACCGTCTACCAGATCATCGCGACCTTGACGGTATTTCTCCTCGTCGCGGTCGTAGCCACCGTGGCCGCGATCAACGAGGCGAGCCGCACGACCGAGCAAAGGGACATCGCCAACAAGCAACGCGACGGTGCACTCTCGCGCCACTTTGCCGATGTGGCGAAGAGCACGCCGGATCCGTCGCTCAAAGCCCAGCTCAGCCTGGCCGCCTACCGATTCGCCGACACCCCAGCCGCGCGTGCTGCGCTGTTATCCACCCTGGACTCGCCCACAGCCACCAGCCTTGCTGCGCACGCCAGCAGCGCGTCGGACATCTGGTTTCGCGCTGATCGGCCGCTGATGCTGTCCTCAGCGGACGACGGGGTGCTGCGCGTTTGGGACACGACGAACATCAAGGCGCCTGCCCTTCTCGCCACCTTGGGCGGAGACGACAAACCCATCTGGCAAGCAGCAGTCAGCCCAGTGTCACCGATCATGGTCACGGTCACGTCGAACCTCGTCGTCCAGCTATGGGACCTCAGCGATCCCGCTCACCCGGTACCAGGAGGCACCTTCAACGGCAGGGACCGTTACATCAACGGTGTCGTCATCAGCCGCGATGGACGGACCATGGCATACGCCACCACCGGGAGAGTGGCGTACGTCGTGGATATCAGGGATATTCATCGCCCCAAGCTGCTCAGCTCGCTGAAGCCGTGGAAGTTTGGCTTCCATGGGATGTCGCTCAGCCCAGATGGGAAGACGCTGGCGATCCCTTCGACGCGTGGGCTTGACCTGTGGGATCTGACCAACCCCCAGCGACCCAAGCGCTGGTCGAAGTTAGAGGCGGACGATCCGCTTCCATCGAAGGTGGATCTCTCCGACGACGGCAGGAGCGCCATCGCCTACGACGGAGACACCATCCAGTATCTTGACCTGTCCCGCCCCACGCGTCCCGTCCGCAAGGTCGCCAAGAACGTCCACGACTTCAACGCTAGTGCCGTGAGTCCGAACCGTGAGATCGCCGCCCTCGCCTCCACCGACGGGAAGCTTCGGCTGTGGG
The DNA here is from genome assembly GCF_053603495.1 of Nonomuraea sp. NPDC004186. NCBI lineage: Bacteria > Bacillati > Actinomycetota > Actinomycetes > Streptosporangiales > Streptosporangiaceae > Nonomuraea > Nonomuraea sp. NPDC004186. The sequence continues at coordinate 101,198 of NZ_JBSGFQ010000040.1, forward strand.
ATCTTGCAGACGCTTCCCACCCGAAACCGTTGGCCGATTTCCGGGGGAGCGGGGATGCCCTGCAGTCGGTGGCATTCACCCCCGACGGACGCACCCTCGCCGCTGGCTCGAACGACGGCACGATCCGCTTTTGGGTTTTGGACCAGCTCGTCAAGCCGCGCCCCGCGGCGCGCCTGGGGATCCCCTCGGCCAAGCTCGCGCGTACGGCCATCGCGCCGGGCAGGAAGCTCGCGGCGACCCTCGACGAAAGCGGGACGCTGCGCATCTGGGACATCGCTCGGCTCTCGTCTCCTGTCCTGCTGGCCACGCGCAAAAGCGGCGAGCTCCGTGGGCTGTATCGATTCGAGTTCGCTGCCGAAGAGCAAACCCTTTTCATGGTCGACATTTACGGAGAGCTGCGAACCTGGCAGTTGACCGACTCCACACGGCCTGAAGAACGCCTGCTGTTCAAAGGCGACAAGACACTCGTGAGCAACACGCTCATGCTGAGTTCTGATGGCCGCATGGTCGCTTTCGGGACGAACCTCATCGTCCACGTGTTCGAAGTCCGCGTCTCCGGCCCTCCCGCACATCGGGGCAGCCTGGAAACCGACAACGGGTATCCTTACAGCGTCGTCGAGTTCACGCCAAACTCCCGCATCGTCGTCGGCGGCACGGGAGGAAAACCAGGCACCGGCACATACGGCGGTGGCATGAGTGTCCTGCTGTGGAGCCTGGCCAAGATGCCGGCGCAGAGGCAGAACAGCGATATCGAAGTGGACCAGACTGCCACAGCGATCGCCTTCACCCGGGACAGCCACATCATGGCCGTGGCCACCGTTGACAAGATCGTTCGTCTTTTCGACATTAGGAATCCAGCTCGTCCAACCTTCCTATCGGATGTCGAGGCCGACGTAGAATCCGTAAACGGGCTAACCTTCAGTCCCGACGGACGCTATCTCGCGGCCGCCACGGGTAGCCGGATCCACCTGTGGGACGTCAGCGATCCCCTCGTACCGGACAGTATTGATCCGCTATCGGTCCACTCCGGTCACATCCAGCAGGTGGAGTTCACCCCTAATAGCGGAGCGGTGATGACGGCCACAGCGGATGGCACCGTGAGCGCATGGCAGCTCGACCACCACACGGCCATCAGCCAGATCTGCTCCCAGGTTGGCGGCCTTACCCCAGAACAGTGGAAGCGTTTGATCCCCGACGCCGCCTATCGCCCACAGTGCTGGTGAGCAGTCACGGGTGAGAGATTGCAATTCTGTTGGAAAGAAATCCTGATAATTCCGTGGCCCGCCGACGTGCACCCGCGGCGCTGGAAGACGCGAAACGCCATGGATGGCCAAGGGGTTTCAAAGCCCGAAGCACAAGCGAAGAGTCGCGTGTATCGAGCAGCGGAGATTCCCCCCGCCGAGAATTACATCCAAGCAGATCAAGCGGCATGTGAGTACTCGTGGAAGACCCCGCCAAGCCGGTCCCGCCGACGTATGTTCAGGTCGACGATTCGCGTCGGATTCGTGATCGGGTCCGAAACGGCGCGTTGCGGACCCGCTTGATCCAGGGCTTGATGAGCACGGTGCCGGTTGTAGAACTGTTCGTACTCACGCAGGGCGTACTGTAGGTGGCGTTCGTTTCCCACAGCAGGCAGCGGTCGAGCAGCTCACGGCGGCGCGACTGCACCCACCGCTCCATGACCGCGTTCATCCGTGGCACCCGGATCGCGGTGAGAACGGTACGGATACCGGCCTCGGCCAGGATCTCGTCCATGAGGCTGGGGAACTTCCCGTCTCGGTCCCGGATCAGGTAGCGGGCCCGACAACCGACCTCTTCCCGGTCCATCACGAGATTCTTCATCACCTGGACGACCCAGCTCGCGGTCGGATGGGCGGTGGTACCCAGCACGCGGACGCGCCTGCTGGCGTGCTCGATGACAGCCAGGATGTACTGGCGCTGCCCAGCGAGGGTGACGGTCTCGATGAAGTCGCAAGCCGGCAGCGCATCGGCTTGGGAGCGCAAGAAGTCGGCCCACGAGGTGGAGGCCCGATCGGGGCCAGGTCAAGCCCTTCCTGCTTAAGAATGTCCCAGACCGTGGAGGACGCGACCGCGATGCCGAGCGCGGCCAACTCACCATGCACTCGCCGATATCCCCAGGACGGGTTCTCCCGGACCAGGCGCAGGATGAGCGTGCGGATGGAGCGGGCCGTGGGCGGGCGCCCCGCCCGCTTCGGCCGACACATGCCAGCACGACGCCGTCTCATCAGATCGCGGTGCCGGCGCAGGACGGTATCCGGCCGGACGAGAAGCCGCAGCCGGCGCAAGACCTCGCGGGGTAGCGACGTCAGCAGGGCGGCGAGGAAGGCACGGTCCTCGGGAGCGAATCTCACCCTGGCGTCGGCGCCGAGCTGCCGTTCGAGAACGGTGATTCGGTGACGCAGGGTGAGGTGAGTAGCCGGGGGGAGTTTCACCCCCCGGCTCTCTCAGAACCGGACGTGAACCTCGCAGCTCATCCGGCTCCCATTGCCCAGCCATCAGG